>NCDW01000051.1:0-10922 GCA_002280395.1 Flavobacteriales bacterium 32-35-8 | reverse complement strand
AATATGTATGCGAAAAGATATTTCATATTGAGATAAAAAATTACAAAAGTGACGTCAATTTATATATAACAAATAAGCTGCCAAAATATTTTGACAGCTTAGGTTTAATTTTTAATATGTAAATGAATTATTTTCTTTTTTGTTGAAGCTGTTTTTGCTTTTCAGCTTGCTCCATCATTTCAGCCATCTTCTTTTGAAAACGATTCTCCTTTTTAGGTTTCTTTTTATTTTCTTGAATTTGAGCATGAATTTTATCCTCATCAAGAATATAATTTTTAATAACTAAAATGATACCTATACTAATCACATTCGATATAAAGTAGTACAAACTCAATCCAGAAGCATAGTTGTTAAAGAAAAACAACATCATAATTGGTGATAGGTACATCATGTACTTCATCATTTTTGCCATATCAGGCATACCTTCTTGCGTTGGTTGGGACATAATTTGATCTCCAGTGGTCAATTTCATATAAAAGAAAATCGCAACAGATGCCAATATGGGAAACAAACTAACATGATCGCCATAAAAAGGGATATTAAAAGGTAAATTTGCAATAGCATCATACGATGATAAATCTTCTACCCAAAGGAAACTTTTTTGACGTAAATCGAACGCCGAAGGGAAAAACTGAAATAAGGCATAGAACACAGGCAACTGAATTAAAGCCGGCATACAACCAGCCATAGGACTTGCCCCTGCCTTGGTTTGCAATGCCAAGGTTTCTTGTTGCGCTTTCATTTTGTTGTCTTTGTACTTCTCACGGATAGCATCTAGTTCCGGTTTTAGAATCTTCATCTTAGCTTGGGACAAAAACTGCTTATATTGTACAAAAGACATCAATAACTTGATGGCAATAGTCATCACAATAATGGCAATTCCGTAAGGCATAAAACCTCCTAAGAGTGCAAAAAACGGAATGAACAAATATTTGTTTATCCATCCGAAAATGCCCCAACCCAATGGTACAATTTCATCTAAATTCCTATCGTATTTATTTAAAATCTTAAAGTCGCTTGGTCCGTAATACCAATCCATGGATTTGTTGATCTCGCCACCACTAAGCTCTAAAGGCAGTGTAACAGCAAAAGCCTTTGTGTATACGGTATCGATGACCTCATCTTCAACCAGATTTTTAGATACCAATTTTGAAGTTTTAAAAGGCGAATCAGCTAACAAAACAGACGTAAAAAAGTGCTGTTTAAAAGCAACGTATGTTAGGTCTTCTGCAACATCATCCGTTTCTTCTTGTTGCCCTAAATAATCATCCTTTCCATCCTCATATTCAAAAACAACTTCGGTATATCTATTCTCGTATGAAACACTTTTGGCATGACGATACGTTTTTAAATTCCAGTCTAAATTAATGGGTTGTGAGCCATTAATAACATCACTTAAACCTTGTGAACGAATCGTGAAATCCATCATATAATCACCTTCTTTCAACTCGTAACGGTATTCTAAAAATTTACTTTCAGATACTTTAAGCTTCATGGAAATGACCGTATTATTTCCATTTTTAGTGACTGTTGGATGAAATATTAAATCTTTGGTATTAAGAATTCTGCTATCGGTCGTTCCAAAATTAATATTGAAAGAAGCGTTATTATCTTTGATTATATAGATTGGATTACCTTTAAAATCAACATAATTTTTAAGTTTCACCTCTGAAAGATACCCACCTTTATTACTGAATTTTAAGGCTAACAAATCGCTTTCAACAACCGTTTCTTCAGCACTTGGTTGCACTGCCGAATAGGCAAAAGCACCTAATCTATTTTTTAATGCCACTAGTTTAAGGGAATCGGTCGTGCCTTCCGTATAAAAATCATCAGCAGTTGTTACTTTGGTTTGCTCCTGATTTTTAGCTTTCTTTTCTGCTTCAACCTGCTCCTGTCGCGCTTTCTTTTGAGCTTCAAGCTCTTCTGGCGTTGGTTGATTTTGCCAAAGCATGAACATTAATATTCCGAAAATCAGGATGAATCCCAATATCGAATTAATATCTAATTTTTTTTCTTCCATGTAGTCTTAAATAGTATCTCTTAAAAATGTCCGTTTCTAACGGAATGATAAATGGTTAAGCAATAAGTTGTCCAAAATTAATTATGTGACACCTTGGCATCTTTTTTGCTTTTTTTATAGGTTAATGATGCCTTAACAAACGCCACAAAAAGTGGATGGGGATTAGCTACGGTACTTCTATATTCTGGATGATATTGCACGCCAACAAACCAAGGGTGGCTTGGAATCTCAACAATTTCGACCAACTTGGTATCAGGATTAAACCCAGTAGCAATCATACCTGCAGCTTCCATTTGTGCTTTATAGGCACTATTGAATTCATATCTATGTCTGTGACGCTCCCTTATGATATCCGCTTTATAAATTTTGCTTGCCAAGCTATTGCTTTTCAATTCACAATCCCAAGCTCCCAATCGCATGGTGCCTCCTTTTCGTGTGATTGTTTTTTGATCTTCCATTAAATCGATGATAGGATTTGGGGTATTGGGGTCCATTTCTGTTGAATTGGCATTGGTTATACCCACAACGTTTCTTGCAAATTCAATAACTGCCATTTGCATCCCTAAACACACGCCTAAAAATGGCACGTTATTTTCACGGACATATTTTACTGCGGTAATTTTACCTTCAATACCACGCTCTCCAAAACCCGGAGCTACCAAAACACCATCTAAATGACATAATTTTAATTTGATATTATCATCATTCAAATATTCGGAATGAATGGATTCTATATTGACCTTCACTTCATTTTCAGCTCCAGCATGTATAAATGATTCTAAGATCGATTTGTATGAATCTTGCAATTCCACATATTTACCAATAAGGCCTATGGTGATTTCGGTTTTAGGATTTTTATGCTTAAATAAAAATTGATTCCACTTCGTGATATCTGGAACACTGGATTTCAAATCCAATTTTTTCAAGACCACTTTATCGAGTCCTTCTTTCAGCATTAAATTAGGAACGTCGTAAATAGTGGATGCATCAATGGATTGAATCACTGCTTCTTCCCTAACATTACAAAATAAGGCTAGTTTTTTACGTAATTCATTTGGCAAATGATGTTCTGTTCTACAAACCAATATGTCGGCCATCACTCCACTTTCCATAAGCGTTTTAACACTGTGCTGTGTTGGTTTTGTTTTCAACTCCCCTGCCGCCGATAAATATGGCACTAAGGTTAAATGAATCACAATACCATTATTTTCTCCCAAGTCCCATCGCAATTGACGGACGGCCTCTATGTATGGTAACGATTCAATATCACCAACCGTTCCACCTATTTCCGTAATGATAATATCAAAATCACCAGACTTCCCAAGAATTTGGATACGATGTTTAATTTCATCCGTAATGTGGGGAACTACTTGTACCGTTTTGCCTAAAAATTCACCACGACGTTCTTTTTCAATAACGCTTTGGTAAATACGTCCTGTAGTTACATTGTTAGCCTGACTGGTTGGGACGTTTAAAAATCGTTCGTAATGCCCCAAGTCTAAGTCTGTTTCAGCACCATCTTCCGTAACATAACATTCCCCATGTTCATAAGGATTTAATGTTCCTGGATCTACGTTTATATAGGGATCTAACTTTTGTATTGTTACTCTATAGCCTTGAGCCTGAAGTAATTTAGCCAAAGAAGCGGCTATAATGCCTTTACCAAGAGAAGACGTAACCCCTCCGGTTACAAATATGTATTTTGCTTTAGTTGTCATGTTGCGCTTATAAACGCAGGCAAATTTACAAAATTAAAACAGTTATTACCGAATAGTTTTTTAGTTATTTAAATGGTTGTTATTAACAATAAATATTTAACATAAAGTATTGTTAAATGGTTTTAATTAATGAAACTTTCAAATTATTTTTACGAAAATTCTTATAAACAAAATCCGTAGTACTTTTTATGTCTACACTTAAATTTATTTTCGAGCTAAAGTCTTTATCAAGACTTATTTTCAGTTTACTTTTAATACTGCAAGTACTTTTTACAAATCATTTATTTTCACAAAACAAAGGCAACACATTTCGTTTTCCGGCAGAATTTGAACAGCAGCAAGCCGTATGGCTGAGTTGGGATAACGAAGATCCTTGGGTACAAGCAACCATTGGCAACATTGTTAAAGGTCTTTTTGGTAAGGTTCCTGTAAAAATTGCAACTTCCAACGCCCAAGTTCAAAAATCTGCCAAAGAAACTCTTAATAAAATGGGTATAGATGTTAGTTTCATACAATTCCATATACTGCCAGGAGCAAGATTGTGGATACGTGACAATGGCGCCCAATTTTTAGTAAATGATGAAAAAGATATGGCGGCCGTAGATTTTAATTGGAGTAATTATGGTTACTACGACTGGCTGCTTAGCACTAGGCCGCAATTAGCACTGTACTTTATGGCTATGAAAATGAGTTCTGAAGAAAATCAATATAGTGACGCCGATAAAGAAATGGCTAGCATTGTTAGAGCAAGACGCATAAAATCTGAATTGGCAATGGAAGGCGGCTCACTAGAAACTAATGGCAAAGGTGTTTTACTGCAGTCTGAACAGGTTACTTTGCAACGTAACCCTGATTGGACCAAAGAAGAAATAGAGGAAGAGTACCTAAGGATCATGAATATTAAAAAAGTCATATGGCTAAAAAATGGCACTGCCGATGATTCTAGGTCTTTTGTTCCTAACAATGGCTATGTGTCTTTAGGCACAGGTGGACACACCGATGAGTTTGTAAGATTTGCTGATGCCCATACCATTTTATTGGCTTGGATTGATGAAGAAGATATTAACAAACATCCTTTAAATCGCATAAACCATCAAAGGATGCTGGAAAACTATAACATCCTTAAAAACGCTACCGACCAAGACGGCAACCCTTTTAGAATCATTAAAATACCCCTACCTAATGTGATTGAATGGACTGCCGAAATTGTTGAAAAAGCTGGAAATATGGAATTTGATAAATTGGAAGCCAATAGGCTTGCTCCAGACGACGGCAGGACCATCGGTGATAAAGTAACACGTGTAGCATCTGTATCGTATCTTAATTTCCTAGTGTCAAATGGTGTGCTTATAAACGCATCTTATACCAATCATGGAACATCAATAGAGCATGAGGCAAAAGTGAGAGCGTTATTCAAAGAAGCGTTTCCCAACCTAGAACAAGTTTGGATTGATGCCTTACCATTAAACCGCATGGGAGGTGGCATACACTGTATTACACTCCAGGAACCTTTGCACAAAACACCCGATAAACTTATATTTCCTTAAAGAAAATTCTTTTAATTGTACTTTATAACCTAAACTCATCCTTGGATACCAAAAAAACTAAAAAAATCATCTAGGATATTGCTTTTTTACGGTCCTAATCAACTCTTCTAAGCCATTAAGTTTTATTTCATATACCTGTTTAAGCATATCCCCCAACTTTCCTTTAGGAAATCCTTTGTTATGGTACCAAACCACATAATATTCGGGCAAGTCTATTAAAAAACGATCTTTGTATTTACCAAAAGGCATTTTGGCATGCGCCAGTTCTATTAAAACATTTTTATCGGGTATCAATAGCTATTGTTTTACCTCTACAATATTTAAATCTTGATACTTTAATAGATAAACAGCATCATTGTAATATCCTCCCGAAAGTTTCTTTTTATAACCAAACTTATTCTCTACATACTCCGTTAAAGGCGATTCATTTGCAGATTCATACATATTATCAGATGTTACCAAACGCAATACCACGTCCATCGTTAAGTCAAACCCCCTAGTAGCTCTTTTATTGGGGGTTATATTGTATAGTTTGGTATAGGACTTTACAAAGGAATTATTATCGCTTTCGTTATACATCCTTGAATTTGATGCAAATGTAAAATGAAGTGCCGATAATTCATTATTATTGATATCATCACCATCAAAAGCTGCATTTTTATTTGTAGTAGTCAATACTATTCTTATTCCGGGGTTATTCTCCTCCCTATTCCCATTCTGCATCAATGAATTCAACAAACTTGTAACATTGGATATAAAACCAACATTTTTGGTTTCTAAAAAAACGATGTTTTTGCCTTGCCTTAAGTGCGCCCTAATATCATCAATGGTTACAAAGTGGCTATCTCTGCCTTCTTTATTTTTTCTCGAATAAATCTGTTTAGCAGATGGAAATTCTTTTTTAAGCTCATTGGAAACAGCCATATTTTCAGAATCAGATATGATAATAATATTGGCCGCTTTAGTATCTGATTTTACGTAATTAATTAGTTTGGTTTTCAATAGATCATCTGATGGAAGCGATTGAAATTCATTATCTTTTAATTGTAAATTGGTCCCAATCAATGAAATCACAGGAACATTTAATGCTCTTAATTCTGAAGCCGCCTTATCATAGGTACCGGGTGTTAACGGACCAATAACGGCGTCGACACTTTTAAAATCATGGGATTGAATAATTTTTGACACTTCGCTTACTTCATATTTGGTGTCGTACACATCTACTTTAAGGGATACACCTAACTTTTTTAATGAATCAACAGCCATTAAAATGCCTGAATGGAAATCTAAGGATGCTTGTAAATAACGGTCGGTTTTTATACTGTTTTTTGTGCCTGAAATAGAATCAAAATCAACCCGATTCAATCTAAAAGGCAACATGACAGCGATGTGCTTTGTTTTGTAATCTGAGATTTTTCTTGATAAATCTGTAATAGGTCTAGGTTTTTCATTGGTATTGCCATTAGACTTAGAAGATGGTATTTTCAAGACCATACCAACCTTCAACCCACTTTCCTTTAAACCAGGATTTAACGCCTCTAATTCTGATTGCTCGAGTCCTAATTTTAGTTTTAAACGATAAAATCCTTCCGTAGGCAATACTTCATAATAACCGTAGTTATCATCTATCGTTTTTTCGGCTGTACGTTCAATATTTGGAACATGTATTTCTTGCCCCTCTTTAAGCATATCGCCCATATTTGGATTTAGGGCTTCTAATTCTTTCACAGAAATGCCAAATTTATAGGCGATACCCCATTTGGTTTCCTTAGGTTGAACCGTATAAATTTTAGAGTTTGCTACTTCTATTTCCTTAAATACAGGGATTTGAAGTTTATCTCCCTTATTTAAAGTATTGGAATATAAAAACGTATTATACTTTTTTATCTCATCTTCGGTAACATTATACTGTTTTGAAATTCCATATAAAGTCTCTTTACGTGACACTTTATGGCTTTTAAAGCCCTGCAACTCTTTATTAACAGTTACCGTAGGTTTATTTTGTGCATGTGTTCTATTGAAACTAAAAACAAGCACAAAACTTAATACGTATAAGAATTTAATCATATAATCTATTTTAAAAGGTATTGTGAATTATAAATAACGTTATTTAACAACTATGCATATAACATGCCAAAGAAATAGCATACAATTTAATAATAATTTTTTTAACTCCATTATATACGGATGTTCTTTATAAAAAGACTCCCCTTGGAAGTTTAAATATTATTTTTCAATCATTATAAAACACAAAATTATTCCCACTCTATCGTTGCTGGTGGTTTTGAGCTAATATCGTAAACAACTCTATTAACACCTTTCACTTTGTTTATGATATCGTTCGAGGTTTTTTGAAGAAATTCGTATGGTAAATTCACCCAATCGGCTGTCATACCGTCGGTACTTTCAACAGCTCTCAGGGCGACACATTTTTCGTAGGTGCGCTCATCGCCCATAACACCTACGCTATTCACTGGCAACAACATAGCGCCTGCTTGCCAAACCTTATCGTAAAGTCCCCAAGCTTTTAAACCGTTGATAAAAATAGCATCAACTTCTTGTAAAATACGCACTTTTTCGGCAGTAATATCACCCAAAATACGAATACCCAAACCAGGCCCAGGAAACGGATGACGCCCTAAAAGTTCGGGGTCGATACCTAAAGTAGCTCCAACACGCCTTACTTCATCTTTAAATAAGGCTCGTAATGGTTCCACAATTTTAAGTTTCATAAAATCTGGTAAGCCACCCACATTGTGATGACTTTTTATTGTTGCTGAAGGCCCTCCTGTAGCGGATACACTTTCAATAACATCAGGATAAATGGTGCCTTGTGCCAACCATTTAACGTCGGTAAGCTTATGGGCTTCATCATCAAAAACTTCAATAAAGGCATTGCCGATGGCTTTCCGCTTTTTCTCTGGGTCTTCTATACCGGCCAAGGCATCTAAAAATCGTTTGGAAGCATCTACACCTTTTACGTTAAGCCCCATACCTTCGTATTGATTCAGTACATTTTCAAATTCATTTTTACGAAGCAAGCCATTATTTACAAAAATGCAATATAAATTTTTTCCAATGGCTTTATTTAAAAGTACGGCAGCTACGGTAGAATCTACACCTCCTGAAAGCCCCAATACTACTTTATCATTACCCACTTTCTCTTTAAGAGCTTCTACTGTTTCTTCAACAAACGATTGTGGTGTCCAATCTTGGTTAACGCCTGCAATATGCACTAAAAAGTTTTCCAATAATTGTTTTCCATGAGTGGTATGGTATACTTCCGGATGAAATTGAATGGCATAGGTTTCTTCTCCTTCTATTCTATAAGCGGCATTGGTAACATCGTTGGTGCTGCCAATTAAAATACCATTTGTTGGTAAATGCTTAATAGTATCGCTATGGCTCATCCAAACTTGACTGCCTTCATTAATTTTATTAAAAAATGGTTCGTCTTTTTTGATAAAGGACAAATGGGCACGACCATATTCCCTTGTGTTTGAAGGCGCCACCTCTCCACCCGAAAAATGCGCTAAATATTGTGCGCCATAACAAACGGCCAACAATGGCTTTTTTCCTCGGATATTTGATAAATCTGGATGTGGTGCATCATCTCCTCTTACCGAAAACGGACTTCCAGAAAGTATAACAGCGTTATATTCTGAAACTGTTTGGGGAATTTTGTTGTAGGGATGAATTTCGCAATAAATGTTGAGTTCTCTAACCCTGCGGGCAATAAGCTGTGTGTATTGCGAACCGAAATCTAAAATAAGTACCTTGTTATGTTGCATGCGCAAAAATAACAATGATTTTATAATTTCGATTTACGATTTTAGATTTTTTGAATTAATTTTTAATTATAGGCTCAGAACCAGAAATTCACTTCTTAAAGGTTGCAAATTTTTGATAAGACTGGAAATAAGCTCTTCTCCATATTCCAAATAAAACTCAGAGAAATTAGTATTTCGTTCTTGTAAACCTTGACTGGGGAATAGCTCATTTTGAAGTTCGGTCATTCTGGAAACTTGCTCTGCTAATTTCTTTTTTTGCGCTTTCAACAAACGCTTTTCAAGATGCTCAAGTCCTTTTATTTGCTTGACTTCTTGCGCTTTAACCGCACCTAAAAATGATTTATCCGTTTGTTCCGCAAGTTCATATAACGCTTTAAACTCCTGCTTTAATAATGCTTTTTGTGCTGAAAAATCAATATCAATATTGGAAATTTCCCTAACTTTTTTATTAATGAAAGCATCCCGTTTTAAAAATATGTCATCATTGGAAATTCCTAACTTTTCCAATTTACCGGCTTGCTTTTGGGTTTTAATCAACACCGAATTACGTAATAATAATATGGGAAACGGCACATTAACCGTATTAAAGTATGCTTTTAATTGTAGCCAATACGCCAATTCACCGCCGCCGCCAATATAACAAAGGTTTGGCAATATAACTTCTTGATATAATGGGCGCATGATGACATTCGGACTAAAACGTTCGGGATGCGTATGTACTTCTTCTAAAATGGTTTCTTTTGTCCATGTAATATTGGTATTGACCACACTATAAGTGCCTTTATCAAAAACAATGCGCTCTCTAACATTTTCATTTACATAGAACAGATTAATCTCCCTTGGATTTACTTGAATACCGTAAGGCTGATTAGGCAAATTATTTATCTGCTCATTGGTTTGGGAAACCGTCTTAAACGATGTGGTATGCAACAATTCATTTTCCATAAATGGAACGAACAGTTGTTTTAAATCCTTATCAGCCGCATCAATAATAACCAAACCATAATCCTTAAACAACTCATTCGCCAAATAGCGTGTTGCATCAGTTAAGTTGGAATGTTCTAAATATGATTTTTTGAAAAGTCTTTTTAAATTATCGGCATTTTTGGTATGACCGAGTTCCAAAGAAAACAATTCAAAAACCGCTTTTAAACCTTCCGTAGATAAGTCGCCCACAGGCCCATTGGAATCTTTTTCCCAATGGATTTTTTTTCCTTTAAAATTGAAATAATTTATTTCTTCAAAATCATGGTCTTCTGTAGCCATCCAATAAATTGGCACAAAATTATAGTCTGGGTAGGTCGACTTTAATATCTTGGCAAGATTGATGGTGGAAACAATTTTATATAAAAAATACAAAGGACCAGTGAATAAATTCAATTGGTGGCCAGTGGTAATCGTGAATGTTTTATCAGACTTTAAACTTTCAATATGTTCAACTGTAATATCCGAAGTTTCAATCTGTGCATATTGCTTTTTTAAAACCGATGCCAAAATGTGACGATGGGATTGCGAAACTTCACCGGACTGCTCTTTTTCTTGTATTTGTTTTTTAAAATTCTCTAAGGATGGAAATCTATTATAAAACGGATTTAATTCTGGTTTTTCATCTAAGTAATCACAGATTAGTGAAGAAAAATAGCCTGTTTTTTTAAATGAAATGCCTTCCAATCCCATAGTTAATTCTTAAAATAATTGAGCGCATAAATATACTGTTAATACATTTTTAAATTCTAAAAATTTAGTTAAGAATTCTAGGCCACATAGAAATCAAAAAAAGCAATCCATCATATTTAATTAAACACATCCGCTCCTTTATATAATTCTCGATTTAAAAAAAAAC
>NCDW01000296.1 GCA_002280395.1 Flavobacteriales bacterium 32-35-8 | reverse complement strand
AGTTTCCTCGAATATAATCGAAAAAATAAACAAATAAATTACATATAACTTAAAAAATAGCTTTATGATTTTAAGAATTCGGAAGGGTTCTTTTTAAACTTATCTTTGAATAATTTGCTGAAATATTTTCGGTCTGAATAGCCTACTTTATAACAAGCATCAGAAACAGAATAGCCTAAATCCTGAATTAACTGTTTTGCTATCGACAATCTGTAATCTCGGATAAATTCAACATACGAAAGTCCGGTTAATGCTTTTATCTTTTTATACATTACCGAATGGCTCATCCCAATTTCCTTAGCCACAATCTCGGCTTTTAGATTATTAGATTCTAAATTGGGTTCTAAACTTTTATACAATCGCTCTAAAAATAATTGATCGGGAGAACTAATAGCCAGTTCCCTTGGATTTAAAAGATTGTCATTTATAATTTTCTCTCTTATCAATCTTCTATTATTAAGCAAATTGCTAATTCTTGCTTTTAACAATTCTTCGTCAAAAGGTTTCGCTATGTAATCATCGGCTCCGGTTTCATAGCCTTCCATGGTATTTTTTAAAGTAGTTCTTGCCGTTAAAATAATTATCGGAATATGGCTTGTGAACGTATTCAACTTTAACTTTTTGACAAATTCGATACCGTCCATAACAGGCATCATAACATCGCTTATTATTAAGTTTGGAAACTCGTCAATGGCAATCTTCAAACCTTCTTCACCATTATAAGCCTGAAGAATATCATAGTCATTACTCAATATTTCTTTTAAAGATTTCTGAATCTCTATATTGTCTTCAACAATTAAAATGGTTTCTTTTTTAACCTCGCTTTTAGCTGTTTTTTGCTTTAATTCCTTAATCGCCTTAGATTCCTGATTGTCTGAATCATGCTGTTTTTCAATTTCAATAGTATTAAAATGAGCATTGGATTTTAGCAATTTTACTTCAAAAACACTTCCTTTACTTTTTTCACTTTTAACCTCAATTGTCCCTTTATGAAGTTCGATGATTTCTTTTGCAATAGCTAAACCAAGACCAAATCCTGATTTCTCATCCGTTTCTGCACTTTTAATCTGATAAAAGCGATTGAATATTTTACTCATGTGCGACTCGGACATTCCTATACCGGAATCCTTCACAATTAAATAAACAGCATCATTGTCCATTTCAATTTCAACACTAATGGTACCACCGTTTTTAGTAAATTTAAAAGCATTGGTAAGCAAATTGTAAAGCACTTTTTCGAATTGATTTTTATCAAACCAAAGCTCTATTTTAGGTTTCTCTGAATTAAAAGTATAGTTAATATCCCTATCAGAAGCGATTTCAGAAAAGGACAGAAAAATCTCTTTGCAATAGGAAACAAAATCCCCTTCGGTAATTTTTAAATTGATTTCATTGGTTTCCAACTTTCGAATATCCAAAAGTTCATTGACCAGTTGAAGCAATAAATTACTGTTTTTACGAATAGTGTGTGCCGATTTTATTTGTTTGCTTTCGAGCATTTCGCCCTTATCAAACAACCTGTTTATAGAACTTAAAATTAAAGTTACCGGAGTTCTGATTTCGTGAGAGATGTTGGTAAAAAACTGCTGTTTCAGCATGTACAACTCGTTGTCTTTCTCGTGAGTCAGTTTCTCAAATTCAAGATTGGCTTTCAAACGTTCCCAGGCAATGGTGTATTTTCGAAACAAATAAAACAGAAAAACCAGTACGGCTCCATAAATTAAAAAAGCCCACCACTGAAACCAATACGGTCTCAAAATATGGATTTTTACCGAAACATATTCTTTTCCCCATTGACCTCCGGTTTCCTTACTTTTTACTTTAAAAATATAATTTCCAGGAGATAAGTTAGTGTATGTTGCTGTTCTGTCTTTTCCAATATAACGCCATTCCTCATCAAAATTTTCCATTTTAATTGCATATTCACAACCATTAGCAAAAGGAAATTGTAATGCCGAAAATTCAAACGTCAATACATTTTGAGAATGATCCAAAGTGATTTGATCTGTAAAAGCAATGTCTTTTTTTAAAACGCCGTTATCTTCAATTGGAACTTCTTTATTAAATAATTTAAAATTGGTAAGTTTCACTTTTGGTGGCTTACTGTTAACTTCAATCGTTTTGGGATTCAGCTTCACAACTCCGTCGATTCCTCCAAAATAAATCCAACCTTTTTCATCCTTAAAAATAGAATTGATATGAAATTCTGATGAAAGATTAGAAACACTATTAAAAGTATTGGTGTGATAACTGTAGTTTATAATGCCTTGTTTTGTACTAAACCAAATGGTATTGTTATCATCTTCAATAATTCCCGTTACCGTTT
>NCDW01000295.1 GCA_002280395.1 Flavobacteriales bacterium 32-35-8 | reverse complement strand
CTTCGATATTGCCGGAGACTTTTATTATCCTTTTATTCAACAATGGTTTTGCGCAAAGTCCTCCGGCATTTACCGTTGAAAATCAATGCTTTGGTGATACCACAGAAATTCATTTATACAATAGAGGAATCATCAATGTTATGTGGGATTTTGGAGACCCCGTAACTGGAGCAAATAATACATCTACAGATATTGATCCTACTCATGATTTTTCAGCACCTGGCAGCTACAATATTACCCTCACAGGCGAAATTGCAGTAGTGGGAGGGCCGTTATCAAACCCCATTTATTCAACAGCAAACGTTACTTATATTGAAACTGTCACTATTTATCCGGTTCCAGTTGTAGAACCTTTGGTAGAGCTTGTGCAATGTGAAAATGATTTGGATGGCCTTAGTCAGTTCAATTTAAATGAAGTGGTTGATAAAATATCGGCAAACGCTAGCAGTGAAACATTTACCTTTTATGAATCCGAAGCAGATGCCATTTCTGGCGACAGTGTAATAACAAATTCAATTAACTATACGAATACGATCCCAAGTTCAGATACGGTCTGGGCAAGAATTGAAAATGTTTACGGGTGTTTCCGCACATCGCAGGTCAACCTTAAGGTCGTAAATACACAAATCCCAAGTACCTTCATAAGAAGCCTTTATGCCTGCGATGGCTTGGATGGCGATGATACCAATGGAATTTCCGTATTCGATTTCAGCAGTGTTCACGAGGAAATTTTAAATATGTTCCCTAATCCCCAAGATTTGGAAATAAATTATTATACCAGCGAATCTGATGCCCTTTCAGAAAGCAACCCCATAGAAGATATCAGCAATTACAGCAATATTAACTCACCATACAATCAAGATATTTATGTTAGGGTTGACAATAAAATTTATAATGATTGTATCGGGTTGGGTAAACATATCACTTTAACAGTAAATCCTTCGCCTGAATTTTATATTGAGCCAAGACAAATCCTTTGCGCGTCTGAACCCAATTATAGTTTAGTTTTAGACCCATTAGAAAGCAATCCACAAGAAGCATTCAACTATTCTTGGACCCTAGATGGTAATATTATTGCAACAACACCAACCCTCACCGTTGACAATCCCGGCGATTATTCAATCACTTTAACAAAGACTGATGGAACCGGTTGCTCAAGAACCGAAACTGTTTCTGTTGTAGCCTATGAAATCGCTACAATTACACAAAACGATATTTCAATCGTAGATCTTTCCGAAAACAACAGCCTGACCATAAAAAACCCTTCAAGTCTTGGCTCCGGAGATTATTGGTTTGCTTTGGAATCAAATAATGGACAAATAGTCTATCCGTTTCAAAACGAACCCGTTTTCAATAACTTAAAAGGTGGGATATATACGCTTCTTGTTGAGGACAAAAATGGTTGCGGAACGGCAACCTTGCCAATTTCGGTCATTGGTTATCCTAAATTCTTCACACCAAATAATGATGGTATTAACGACTTTTGGCAAATACAGGGTATCAATGCGCTTATCCAGCCAAAAACCAATATCTATATTTTTGACCGCTATGGTAAACTGTTAAAACAGCTAAATCCTACAGAGAGAGGATGGGATGGCACTTTCAATGGTTATGCTCTATCTACGGATGATTATTGGTTTAAATTATCATTACAAGATGGAAGAACCTTTATGGATCATTTTGCATTAAAACGATAACACATATATTTTGCTTAATTTTGCTTTATGCAATTTAAAGTCGAATCCGGATTTAAACCTACAGGCGATCAGCCACAAGCCATCAAACAACTAGTTGATGGTATTAATGCTCATGAAAAATACCAAACCTTGCTTGGTGTCACAGGTTCTGGGAAAACCTTCACCGTTGCTAATGTGATTCAAGAAGTACAAAAACCGACTTTGGTTTTGGCACATAATAAAACCTTGGCAGCCCAATTATATTCTGAATTCAAGCAGTTTTTTCCAAATAATGCTGTGGAATATTTTGTGTCTTATTACGATTATTACCAACCGGAAGCTTACATTCCTGTTTCTGGAGTTTATATAGAAAAAGATTTATCAATCAATGAAGAGATAGAAAAGATGCGTTTAAGCACCACATCTTCCCTACTTTCTGGAAGGCGTGATGTGTTGGTAGTCGCATCGGTTTCATGCTTATATGGTATTGGAAATCCCGTGGAATTTCAAAAAAACGTGATTACTTTAGAACGGGATCAAGTGATTTCTCGAACCAAATTATTGCATCAACTTGTTCAAAGTCTATATTCCAGAACCGAAGGTGAATTCAACCATGGTAATTTCAGAATAAAAGGAGATACGGTTGATATTTTCCCAAGTTGAGATTGAAGATATTGAATCTTTTAATATCCAAAACAATAAAGTCATTGAAAAATATGACCGCTTGAATATTTACCCTGCCAATATGTTTGTGACTTCCCCAGATGTATTGCAAGGCGCCATCAAAGAAATTCAGGATGATTTGGTAAAACAACATGACTATTTTAAGGAAATCGGGAAACATTTAGAGGCCAAACGTTTAAAAGAACGGACCGAATTTGATTTGGAAATGATTCGGGAATTAGGCTATTGCTCTGGTATTGAAAATTACTCAAGGTATTTAGACGGACGTTTGCCTGGCACGCGTCCTTTCTGCTTATTGGATTATTTCCCAAATGATTATTTAATGGTCATTGATGAAAGCCACGTAACCATTTCGCAAGTGCATGCCATGTATGGGGGTGATAGAAGCCGTAAAGAGAATTTGGTAGAATATGGTTTTAGGTTACCTGCGGCTATGGATAATCGTCCACTTAAATTTGAAGAATTTGAAGCTTTACAAAATCAGGTTATTTATGTAAGTGCCACACCTGCCGACTATGAACTTCAAAAAACGGATGGCGTTTATGTGGAACAGGTGATTCGTCCAACTGGATTATTAGATCCCATTATTGAAGTACGCCCGAGCTTAAACCAAATAGATGATTTAATTGAGGAAATCCAGCTCCGTGTCGAAAAAGATGAACGCACACTTGTAACAACGCTTACGAAACGTATGGCTGAAGAACTGACAAAGTATTTAGATAGAATTCAAATCCGTTGCCGTTATATCCATAGTGATGTAGATACTTTAGAACGTGTTGAAATCATGCAAGATTTACGCAAAGGCTTGTTTGATGTGTTAGTCGGTGTCAACTTATTACGGGAAGGCTTGGATTTACCTGAAGTATCCCTAGTTGCTATTTTAGATGCTGATAAAGAAGGTTTTTTACGTTCGGCACGTTCACTTACCCAAACCGTTGGTAGAGCTGCTAGAAACTTAAATGGTAAAGCCATTATGTATGCGGATAAAGTGACCAACAGCATGCAAAAAACCATAGATGAAACCAATTACAGGCGCGAAAAGCAAATTGCATATAATACAAAACACAATTTAGTGCCTACCGCATTAAATAAAAGTCTTGATAATGCTTTATCAAAAAACTCGGTGAGTACATATAGTTATGAGCTGGAAGCTCTTAAGGCTGCAGAACCTGAAAGTGACTATTTAAGTAAACCAGAATTAGAAAAGAAAATCCGTGAAAAAAGAAAACTCATGGAAGAAGCGGCCAAAGCATTGGACTTTATTGTAGCGGCCAAACTGCGTGATGAGATTAAAAGTTACCAAAATAAACTAGAAAAGCTAAACGTTTAGTAAATGTTTAGCTTTTCTATGACCCTAAGGGCAAAACACTTAAAAATTTATTTTTTAGTTGTACTGTGTCTTAAAAATATCTATCAAAACATCTGGTGGAACGATTTTATTTGGAAAACTTTCCATTAAGTATAAAACTTTGCTTATAGATTCA
>NCDW01000050.1 GCA_002280395.1 Flavobacteriales bacterium 32-35-8 | reverse complement strand
TTCCAATTTATTTAAAAATGTACGTTCAATAGTGGTGCATATTTCGGTCTCTTCATGGTTAAGTTCTTTGCAAATAGTTCTTATCTCTTCATCTTCCTGTAGGGCAGTAATCATAATAGCGCCTTGGGCTGGCGCAGGAATCATCCATTCTAAATTAATAGCTTCCTCGGGTCTTAAACCAATTCTACCTATGCCCGCAGCCGCAAAAATGGCGCCATTCCAATCATTATCTTCTAACTTCTGTAAACGGGAATTTACATTGCCCCTTAAATCTACAACAGTATGCGTTGGAAACCTATTTAGCCATTGTGCGCGCCTACGCAAGCTACCTGTGGCGATAACGGCTTTTTTTGAACTCAAAAACTCTTCGTTGTCTTTAAAAATTAACGTATCATGTACGTTGCCACGCTTTAAAACAGCTGCTTGAACAATCCCTTTTGGCAAAACGGTAGGAACGTCTTTTAGCGAATGTACAGCAATATCAATAACGTGGTTTAGCATGGCAATATCTAAAGTGCGCGTAAAAATCCCTGTAATTCCGAGTTCGTATAAAGGTTTATCCAACACCAAATCACCTGTAGATTTTAAAGGAACAAGCTGGGTTTTATGCCCTAAACTTTCAAGTTGGCTTTGTGCTATTTTGGCTTGCCATAATGCTAATTCACTATCGCGTGTACCAATTTTTATTATTCTAGACATGTATTAAAGTTCAATTTTTTATGGATGCTATTATTTTTTAAAGATTGATTTTGAGACTTATGTTCCAATTTTAGAAATGTTGTCATTTAAGCCAAAAACCACTAAAACATCATCATTTTCAATAATGGTATCTCCTGAAGGAATTCCAATAACTTCTAACTGTGTTGTAGAAATACCAATTAAGTTTGTTTTTTCCTTTTTACGTAAAATGGTTATAATGTTTAAGTTATAATTAGTTCTAAAATTCAAATCTAAAATTGTTTTGCCTATGAAAGGAGAAGGTGTTTTGATTTCAGAAATGGAATAGCGGTTATCAATTTTAAAATTATCTATAATATTTTTTAAATTAAGCTTATGCGTTAGCTTGTCGGCTGCTTCTTGTTCTGGATGCACAATAAAATCAATACCCATGGCTTGTAAAACGGTATCATGTATGGCGGAAAGTGAGCGGCTTATTACTTTTGCTGTAGATAGTTTTTTGATGATTGCCGTGGTTATAATAGCGGCACCTTCATTTTCCCCTATGGCGATGACGGCAATGTCTGTTTGCTTTATTGGTAGCGCTTGATAGGCTTGTTCGTTTGTAGAATCTAAACAAATACTATGCGATATTTTGTCTTTTATTAAGTTGACTTTTTCCATTTTATTGTCAACCCCAATCACTTCATTGCCAGTTTCCGTTAGACTTAAAGCTAAAGACATTCCAAAATTACCGAGACCAAAAATGATGATTTTCATCTTACTTAATTTTTAGTTTATTAAAATATTTTCTTGTGGATATTGATAAAATTTTTGTCCTATCTGCCCCAACATTCCAAACAGTAAGTTTAACATACCGATTCTACCTATAAACATAACAATTATTATGACAATTTTACTATTGTATGATAAGGTTGGTGTTACATTCAAGCTTAAGCCAACGGTGCTGTAAGCAGAAAAGCACTCAAAGGCAATTTCCATAAGTGTTTTATTAGGTTCAAAAAAGAGCAGCAAAATAATGGCTACTCCTATAACAATTAATGAAATCGATATAATAGCAAAGGCTCTATTTACAGTGCTACTTGAAATTTCCCGTGTGTTTATTTCTATTCTTTTTTTCCCCTTGGCAGTAGCAAAAATATTTAATGTGGCTATGGCAAAGGTGCTGGTTTTTATACCACCGCCTGTTGAAGCAGGGGATGCTCCAATCCACATTAATAACATTACAAAAAGTAAGGATGGCGTTGCTACCTGGGTATAATCAATGGTATTAAAACCAGCTGTTCTTGGGGTTACCGAAGAAAACATAGCAGATGTTATTCTTCCAAATACCGTAGTGTGCTCTTTTAAAGTATGATTGGCTTCGGCAAAATAAAAAAATACAAATCCTGCAACCAATAAAATACTAGTAGTTACTAAAATTAATTTAGAGTTTAAGGTAACAACCCTAACCGACGGCAATTTTTTCTTGCCGTAAAAAAGATTAATAAAGAAATTTTTAAAATAAGTGATGATATTAAATACAATATTATAGCCTAAACCGCCAAAAATAATAAGTACCATAATGACCCATTGTAAATAGTATTCAAAACGAAGTCCGGGATCATAAAAACTTGTTGAGGATGTAGAAAAACCGGCATTACAAAAAGCAGACACAGCATGGAAAATAGAGAAGAACATCTTGTTTTCGACAGCCGTAACGTCATTCACTGAGCCATAGATTAAAAAAGCCCCAACGCATTCTATACCTAAAGTGAACAAAACAATTTTTAACGCTATTTTAAAAACATCTTGAAGATTTTCTGAAGCCGTAAAATCTTTTAAATACATGCCCTCACTAAAAGAAGAGCTTTCTTTAAAGAAATAAGCAAAAAAAGATGTAAAGGTTAATATGCCTATACCGCCAATTTGGATTAAAACCATGATAACCGTTTGTCCCATTTGTGTAAAATCGTTAGCAGTATCTAAAACGGCCAAACCAGTAACACAAATAGCGCTTGTTGAAGTAAAAAGAGCATCAATAAAAGAAATACCATTGGTGGTTACTTTTGGCAACATTAAAAAGAGCGCGCCAATAAGCGAGAAAATGGCAAAACTACCAACAAACAAAATGGCAGGGTTAAAATATATTTTATAGATGTATTTAATTAAGAATGTTAGCCTTATCAGCAAATAAAAGAAAAGCCCTATTTCAAAAATAACTTTAGTTTTTGCAGTGAGCTCGATAATAGAATCGTCGCTATTATATAATAAACAAGATATGGCAGCAATTAAAGTTGATAAGAGAAAAATGATGTTAAACCTAACCGTTTTCTTTGAACTTTTATCCTTAAACTGATAGCTTTTCATCACATTAAAAGCAATCAATAGAAGAACAATTACAAAAAAACCGACTAGTTTATATGGTTTATAATCATCATCAACAGAGAAACCAAAATCAAAGATTAAGAAGAACAGAATGACTATATCTAAAAAGCGATATAGATTTGTAAAGATTTTGTTGTTTTTCATCTTAATCTTAAAACTTTAAGTTTTTACTTACTCCTTTTTTAGTTAAAATCTAACCAAAATCAAGAATAAGTAACAAATGTAAAAGTTTTAAACATTTGTTGGGGTTTCTTCTAGCTGAAATACTTTCTTAATAAACTCTAAACTTTCGTCGGTAGATAGGTTATCATTTTTTAAATGATAGGCGAAATGATTGGTTATTTTTTGAATGAGGTTATTGCTTATCAATTCTGCCTGTACTTCATTAAAGTCTGAAAGTTTTTTGCGCTGGGTATCCAATTCAGAAGAAGCAAAATCAAGTAATTTATGCTTCAAGGCCTTTATGGTTGGTGCAAATTTTCTAGTTTCCAGCCAATCATTAAATTCCGTGTTTACCTCATTGATGATTGCTTCAGCAAAAGGAATATGCGCCTTTCTCTTTTCTAAAGTGCCATCGGTAATTTGTGAAAGATGATCTAAATGAACCAATTTAACATTGGGCAAATCTTCCACATTTTCGTCTACGTTTTTAGGAATGGATAAATCTAAAATCAGAAGCGGTTTTTTTGTTTGAATAATATGTTTATCAATAGTAGGTCGGTGTGCACCAGTGGCCACAATCAATATATCTGAGGTGCTAATTTCTTCTTGTAAATTCGCATAATCCCTAACAATTAAATTAAACTTTCCAGCAATTTGCTCTGCCTTGTTTTTTGTTCTATTTATTAAGGTGATATGTTCGTTCTTAGTGTGTTTTACTAAATTTTCGCAAGTATTTCTACCTATTTTACCAGTACCAAAAAGTAAAATATTTTTATTTTTAATGTCTTCAACCGTATTGAAGATATATTGAACAGACGCAAAAGACACCGATGTGGCACCAGATGATAATTCCGTCTCCGTTTTGATACGTTTACTGGCCTGGATTACAGAATTTACAAGACGCTCAATAAAGTGGTTTAATAAACCATTTTTTCTAGAGAGTTTGGCACTGTTTTTAAGTTGGCTAATAATTTCAAAATCACCTAAAATCTGACTGTCTAAACCAGATCCCACCCGAAACATATGGGTTATGGCGTCTTTATTTTTATATATGTAAGCTACTTCTTGAAATTCCTCAACCGTACCATTCGTATTATCGCAAAGCAATTTTATAAGTTGGTAAGGGTGTTGGGCAAAACCGTAAATTTCGGTTCGGTTACAGGTAGAAGTCACAATTAGACTCTCAATGTTTTCGGTTTTGGCTTGAGTAAGTAATGTTTTTTTAGAGTCTTCATCCAAACTAAAGCGCCCTCTTATGTCTGCATCGGCCTTTTTATAGCTCAAACCAATGGCATAAAAATTGTTACTTTTGGATATATTGTATTGTTGCATGCTCTTACCCTAAATTTTACGAAAGCAAATGTATGCTGATGGTTATTAAAAAAATAACGCTCAAAGAACTTTTAATATCGTTTGTGGTTTTTTAGTTTGTTTTTTGTCATAAATATGATTTTTGTCATATTTTAGCATATTATACGACAGTTTTAATAAATTTATTTATAAAGAATCTAAATAAGAAGCTTGTGATTGGTGATAAAAGTGCAATAGAAAATGTCGCTAAAAGTCCTTTTGATGAAACAAAAGTGGATGAGGGATTTTTTGTCTTGACCTATAAAAATGATAAAAGTGTCGCTCAAAGTATTGTTAAAGAGATACATAGTGATTTTATTCAATTCCACTTTTGCCTTAAAGGGTCTTGTAAATTTGTTTTCAACGAAGGCCGATATGCCTTAAATATTCTTGAAGAAAACTCGTTACTTTTATATAACCCGCAACGTGAATTGCCAATTAATTTGGAAGTAAACCCAAATTCTTGGATTGTTACGGTGCTCATATCCATAAAAAAATTTCATGGTTTGTTTTCCCAAGAAGCCGATTATATTTCGTTTTTAAATGAAGATAATAAAGATAAAAAGTATTATAAAGACGGTGTTATTTCGCCATCATTGGCCATTGTATTAAACCAATTGATAAACTATAATTTAAATCAAACTATTAAAAATCTGTATTACAGAGGCAAGGCTTACGAGCTTTTAAGCTTATATTTTAATAGAAGTGAAGATGCCAATATTGAACAATGTCCGTTTTTAGTTGATGAAACCAACGTCATCAAAATAAGAAAAGCAAAAGACATTATTATTTCCCGTTTGGCCGAACCACCAAGCTTACAAGAGCTTGCCGATGAAATAGGGTTGAATCTTAAAAAACTGAAAGAAGGATTTAAACAAATTTATGGCGATTCGGTATTTAGCTTTTTATTTGATTATAAAATGGAGGTCGCCAGAAAATTATTGGAATCTGGTGAAAACAATGTGAATGAAGTCGGACTAAAAGTTGGTTACAGTACCGCCAGTCATTTTATAGCGGCTTTTAAAAAGAAGTATGGTACCACGCCAAAAAAATATATTATGTCATTGAATTAATGGCGTCTAACGATTTGTAAAACCTAATGCTATGAATTACTTAAATCCAGAAATTGAAGCTTTGTATAAAAAGATGGATGCCACATCTTTGGTTCGTCCAACTATTTCATGTGGCATTTTTCAAGATTGTGATTACAGTGAAGAACGGCCCAAATTATATTACCAACAAAAATTAGAAAATACTGAAGATTAATTTAGTATTATTCAGATAATTATAAAATTGCAAATGAAAAAAGGTGTACTTCTTGTAAATCTTGGTTCTCCAGACAGTCCTGAACCAAAAGATGTAAAAAAATATTTAGGTGAGTTTTTAATGGATGAGCGTGTTATTGATATTCCTTTAATAGCCAGAACGGCACTTGTTAAAGGCATCATTTTAAAAACACGCCCTAAGCAGTCGGCCGCAGCCTACAAAAAAATATGGTGGGAAGAGGGTTCGCCATTAATTGTGTTATCTAAACGACTTCAAAACGCCATTCAAAAAGACGTGGAAATCCCAGTAGCTTTGGCCATGCGTTATGGTAGTATGACTATTAAAAAAGGACTTCAGGAATTGGTTGATAAGGGTGTTGATGAGGTATTGTTGTTTCCGTTGTATCCACAATTTGCCATGGCTACTACAGAAACGATTTTGGTTTTAGCTGAAGAAATACAGAAAGAACATTTCCCAAACTTAAAAATTGAATCTGTTCCAGCGTTTTATAATAAACCTGATTATATAGACGTCCTTTCAAATTCCATAAAAAAGCATTTGGAAGATAAAAAGTATGAACACCTTTTGTTCTCCTATCATGGAGTTCCAGAGCGACATATTAGAAAAAGTGATATTACAAAATCACATTGTAAGATTGATGGCACTTGTTGCATCACTCCAAGTAAAGCCCACGAGTTTTGCTATAGGCATCAATGTTTGGAGGTCACCAGATTGGTTGCTGAAAAACTTCAGTTAAAAGAAGGTGCTTATTCAACATCGTTTCAATCCAGATTGGGTTTTGATCCTTGGTTACAACCTTACACCGATAGAACTATAGAGAGACTGGGCAAAAACGGGGTTAAAAGTATGGCGATTGTAACACCTGCATTTGTGAGCGATTGCCTTGAAACGCTTGAAGAAATAGCCATGGAAGGCGAAGAAATATTTCATGAGATGGGCGGAAAGGAATTTACAACCATACCTTGTTTAAATGATGATAAAGAATGGGTATCTTTACTCTCAAAATGGATTAATAACTGGTCGGTTTCCAAAACTCAAATGGTATAATTAATGGGAAAAGTAACTTCTCAAGATTTAGGGGCGCAATCCATCAGTAAATTGCTTATTAAACAAGCGCTTCCTGCATCCATAGGTATTTTAGTAATGTCCCTAAATATCTTGGTTGATACTATTTTTGTGGGCCATTGGATAGGTTCTATAGCGATTGCCGCCATTAATGTGGTGTTACCAGTGTCTTTTTTTATTGCTGCTTTGGGAATGGCCATTGGTATTGGAGGCTCTTCCATTATATCGCGAGCACTAGGTTCAGAAAATAAAAGCAAAGCCCTAAAAACTTTTGGAAACCAAGTCACTTTAACTTTATTGCTAACGGTAACCATGGCGATTCTGGGTTTGTGGTTTGCAGACTCCATCATCTTCTCCTTTGGAGGAAAGGGTGCTATTTTTGAGCCAGCAAAGATTTATTATAAAATAGTGCTTTATGGTGTTCCATTTCTTGGATTGTGTATGATGGGAAATACGGTTATCAGGGCAGAAGGGAAACCGAAATTTGCCATGTATGCTATGATGATTCCATCGGTTGGTAACTTGGTTTTGGATTATGTTTTTATAAATGTATTGGGTTATGGCATGGCAGGTGCCGCTTGGGCTACCACCATCTCTTATGTGTTTTGTTTTATATATATTATTTGGTTTTTTAAGTCTAAGCATTCCGAATTAAAAATTGGATTGTCCCATTTCGGATTAAATTTAGGGATTGTTAAAGAAATAAGTTCGTTAGGTTTTGTAACATTAGCCAGACAAGCGGTAGTGAGCATTACGTATTTATTTATGAATAATATCCTATTCCATTTAGGGGGCGAAATTTCGGTAACAGCCTATGCCATTGTTGGGCGTATGCTCATGTTTGCCATGTTTCCTGTTTTAGGAGTCACTCAAGGATTTTTACCCATTGCAGGTTTTAATTACGGCGCCCAGAATTATGCAAGGGTTAGGGAAACCATTAATACAGCCATAAAATACGCCACCATCTTGGCGACTTTTGTGTTTATTATTTTAATGCTTTTTCCGGAGGCTATTACCAGAATGTTTACCACTGATGTTGAAGTGATTAACCAAACGCCAAACGCGATGCGATGGGTATTTGCGGCCACGCCAATCATTGCCGTTCAGTTAATTGGAGCCGCCTATTTTCAGGCGATAGGCAAAGCAACCCCAGCGCTGTTATTAACCTTAACAAGACAAGGGTTTTTCTTTATTCCGCTTATTTTAATACTGCCTAACTTTTTTGGTGAGTTGGGCGTATGGATGTCTTTCCCTATTTCAGATGTACTTTCAACTATAGTCACGGCTTATTTTTTAAACCGAGAAATAGTTAAAACGCTAAAACCTGGTGTCCAAGTTTCAGAATCAATATCATAAATTATGACGTACTACTATATAAAATCACTTCATCTTATTTTTGTTATCACGTGGTTTGCTGGGTTGTTTTATATTCCTAGATTGTTTGTGTATCAAATAGAGGCGTTTCATAAACCGTCGCCGGATAAAGAAATTTTGGGAAAACAGTTAAAACTGATGACAAAACGTTTGTGGTTTATCATTACGTGGCCATCAGCCATTTTATCCACCATATTTGCTGTTTGGTTGCTTATTTTACAACCGTTTTGGTTACAACAGGGTTGGATGCACGTAAAATTGGCTTTTGTTATTTTACTTATCATATATCATTTAAAAACACACCAATATTACAAGCAACTTCAAAATGATGTGGTTACAAAAACATCCAGTTTCATGCGTATTTGGAATGAAGGCGCTACGTTTATTCTGTTCGCCGTGGTGTTTTTGGTTATTTTGAAAAGTGCACTCAATTGGATTTATGGTGTAGTTGGAATGATTATTTTAGGGATTCTTATCATGCTGGGTTTCAAACTTTACAAGAATATTCGGGAAAAAAATCCAGACGCTTAAAAACAAGAATCCAATTTTTTAATTACAAAATTCCAATACCACCATTTTTTGAATTTGGAATTTATTTTTTTTGGAATTTTCACTTGTGGTGTTTGGTTTGATTATTGCTATATTTAGGCAAGATTATCTTTAATGAAACTAAAAAAACTATCGCTTCGTACACGTATTTTCATAGCCATGATACTGTTGGTAGTATTGGCATCAGTGCTTGTGGCTTCTGTGGCCATTTATCAGTATCTAGGCGAGAGGGAAGATTATCACACCAATAGGTTAGAACAGAAGGAAGATAATATTAAAACCCATATCAGTCGTATTTTAAACGGAAAACAAAATACTTGGGAAGTCACTACAGAGAATATTCCCTTAATTTTTAAGGAAGAATTAAGCAACATTGCAGATATCCATCAACTTCAAATAAATCTTTATGATTTGGAAGGTTCGCTTTTAATTACATCAAAAGCGAATTTAAAACCAGACCAAAAGGATAAATGCTTAAATGCTGAAGTATTAAATGCCATTTCAAACACGGCTTCCCATAGGTATGTTGATAAGCATGTGGAAAATGGGGAGACATTTCTATCGTCATACTCTTATATAAACGATGCCAAATTTAAGCCAATAGCCATTATTAATTTACCGTATTTGGAGAATAACGATAATCTAACAGATGAATTAAATCAGTTTTTGGTCCGTTTAGGATATGCTTATTTGCTTATTTTAATTATGGCGATTACAATTGCTTTCGTATTGTCTAAATACATCACAAAAACCATCAAGGCCATCAGCGAAAAAATCAATACCACCAGACTCGAAAAGCGAAATGAACGGATAGATTTAGAAGATACCAGTGAAGAAATTTCAATTTTGGTCAATTCGTACAATAGAATGATTGACCAACTTGAGGAAAGTGCCGTAAAACTGGCTACGAGCGAACGCGAACAGGCTTGGCGGGAAATGGCAAAACAAGTAGCACATGAAATTAAAAATCCGCTTACTCCAATGCGTTTAACGGTGCAAAGTTTTCAACGTAAGTTTGATGTAAACGATCCTAATATTGCAAAAAAATTAAATGATTACACACAAACTATTTTACAACAAATAGACACAATGAGTTCGGTGGCAAGTGCTTTTTCTAACTTTGCAACTATGCCTGCACAACAAAATGAAACCTTAAATGTGGTGTATATTGTTAAAATGGCATTGGAAATTTTTAACGAAGATTTTATTCAATTTTCTGCATTAGAAGACGAAATTATTGCCAAATTAGACCGAACACAACTAATTCGTGTGATTACCAATTTGGTTAAAAATGCTATTCAAGCCATTCCCGAAGAACAAGAAAACAAGCAAGTTTTTGTTACGGTTTTTAGACAAGGAAACGAGGTTAAGATAGCGGTTAAAGACAATGGAAAAGGAATTTCTACAGAAAACCAAAAACGTGTTTTCGAACCAAAATTCACTACAAAATCCAGTGGAATGGGACTTGGTTTAGCCATCATAAAAAATATTATCGAAAATTACAACGGAACGATTACCTTTGAAACGGAACCTAATGTGGGAACTGAATTTTTGGTTTCATTCCCAATTAATAAATAATCAAAACAAACAAAAATGGAAAATATTCTTATTGAAAAACAAGACGCTATTGCAATTGTAACGATTAACAGACCAACAAAATTAAACGCCCTAAATAAGGCAACTATTCAAGAATTGCACGATGGATTTAGATCGTTAAATGATGATCAATCTGTGAAAGCAATTATTGTAACAGGTAGTGGAGAAAAAGCTTTTGTAGCAGGAGCCGATATTTCAGAATTTGCTCATTTTTCTGTAGAAGAAGGAGGGAAATTAGCAGCTCAAGGTCAGGAATTATTGTTTGATTTTGTTCAAAATTTAAGCACACCCGTAATTGCAGCTGTAAATGGTTTTGCTCTTGGTGGTGGATTAGAATTAGCGATGTCATGTCATTTTAGAGTAGCATCAGATAATGCAAAAATGGGATTACCTGAAGTAACGTTAGGGGTAATTCCGGGTTATGGAGGAACACAGCGTTTAGCGCAATTAGTAGGAAAAGGTCGTGCCATGGAAATGATTATGACTGCTGGCATGATTGATGCCGAAACCGCTAAACACTTCGGATTAGTAAACCACGTAGTTTCACAAGCAGAATTATTAGATTTTGCTAAAGGAATTGCCTCAAAAATTACTAAAAATTCGAGTGTAGCTATAGCAAAAGCAATACAAGCGGTGAATGCTAATTATACCGGTGGAGTAAATGGTTACCAAGTAGAAATAGAAAACTTTGGTGCTTGTTT
>NCDW01000294.1 GCA_002280395.1 Flavobacteriales bacterium 32-35-8 | reverse complement strand
GCAACGGGTATGGCTGCTGTGTTTTCAACGTTTGCTGCTTTATTGAAAAGTGGCGACCATATTGTATCGGCGCGTTCGGTATTTGGTTCTACGCATGCGTTGTTCATGAATTACTTTCCAAAATGGAATATTACAACCAGTTATTTTGATGTAAATGAACCTGAAACCATTGAAAGTTTCATCACGCCAAACACGAAGATTCTGTATGCTGAAACACCAACCAATCCCGCAGTTGATATCATCGATTTGGAATTACTTGGAACCATTGCTAAAAAACATAATTTAATTTTAGTCATTGATAATTGTTTTGCCACACCTTATTTGCAACAGCCTATAAAATATGGCGCTCATTTGGTAATACATTCGGCAACCAAATTAATCGACGGACAAGGTCGTGTGTTGGGTGGGATTACGGTTGGGAATGCCGATTTAATTCGGGAAATCTATTTATTCTCCAGAAATACAGGGCCCGCTTTATCGCCATTTAATGCGTGGATATTATCAAAAAGTTTAGAAACGCTTGCGGTTAGAGTTGATAAACATTGCGATAACGCTTTAAAAGTAGCTGAGTTTTTGGAAAGTCACCCGAATGTGAATTGGGTAAAATATCCGTTTTTAAAATCACATCCGCAATACGAGGTCGCCAAAAAACAAATGAAATTAGGTGGAAATATTGTGGCGTTTGAAGTAAAAGGCGGTATCGATGGTGGTCGTAAATTTTTGAATGCCATTAAAATGTGTTCCTTGGCGGCAAACTTAGGTGACACCAGAACGATAGTGACACATCCATCCTCTACAACACACAGTAAATTATCCGAAGCGGATAGATTGCAAGTCAGTATTACTGATGGTTTGGTGAGGATTTCAGTGGGATTGGAACATATAGATGATATTATTTCGGATTTAAAACAAGCTTTAGAACATTAGATATGAGATTATTTACCGTTGATGCGTTTACAAACGTGCCTTTTAAAGGAAACCCTGCGGCCGTTTGTGTGTTGGATAAACCGCTTTCGGAAGTTGCCTACATTGACATTGCTCAGGAAATGAATCTTTCTGAAACGGCTTTTGTATATGAAGAAGATGGGCGTTACCGACTTAGGTGGTTCACACCAACTTTGGAAATAGACCTTTGCGGACATGCCACATTGGCGACGGCTAAAATTCTTTTTGATAAATATAATGTTACTAAAGAGGTTCTTGAATTCAATACCAGAAGCGGACTTTTAACAGTGAAAAAGAAGGGCAATCAGTTGGAAATGGATTTTCCCATTGGTAAAACTCAACCTGAAAATTGCGATGATGCTATATTAGAAGCCTTTTTCGGTGAAAAACCCCTAACCGTCAATAGTGATAAAGATTGGTGTTTGGCGGAAGTCAGCCACAGTGATTTGATTAGGCATTTAAAACCTCAATTTGAATTGTTAAAGAAGCACCCAAAAAAGAAATTCATCATCACAGCCAAATCTTCTGAAAAAGACTACGATTTTGTTTCCAGAATGTTCGCACCAGATTTTGGTATTGATGAAGACCCCGTTACAGGCTCGGCACATTGTTACTTGGCGAATTATTGGGGTGAAAAACTATCTAAAGATATACTTATTGGTTACCAAGCTTCAAAACGTGGTGGTGTGGTGGTATGCGAAATCGCCGGAAACGACCGTGTGCTTTTAAGAGGGGATTGTGTTATTATGGCGGAGTTGTTGGTGGAGTGGGATTGGGATTAGGTCTGACATATATTTTGAAAGTTTTATTTATTATTGCAAAGTAAAAAACCTATATTTGGTTTATATTTATTGTATTATGGGAGCATTAGAATTAAGGGAAAAATGGAAAAAGTCAATAACTAAAGTTGATGAACGTTTCCTACGTATGATAGATGCCTTATACGAAAGTTACAACAAAAATGAGTTGAATGACTACAATGATTTACCTGAAACCGCCAAAAAGTTAATTAATCAAGGTTTGGAAGATATTCACGAAGGACGTGTTCATTCTCATAAAGATGTAATGGCTGAATTCAGGAAGAAGTACAATCTTGCTTAAAGCTTCATGGAAGTTTTTTGGACAGAAACTGCAAAACTGAGTTTTTCTGAGGAGTTAGATTTTATTTACAGGAAATGGGGCAACAAAGAAGTAGAAAAATTCATTTTACTTTCTGAAGAATTTATTGAAATATTAAAATCGGGACATCTTGAAGGTAAACCAACCGATAAAAAAGATGTGAAATTTTATGTTATATCCAAACAAACCACTCTTGTTTACAAACTAAATAACTCACAAAAACGTATTGAATTGATTCTTTTTTGGAATAATCTAAAAGACCCGAAAGAGTTTGAAAATGTCATCCTGCGCACCGA
>NCDW01000049.1 GCA_002280395.1 Flavobacteriales bacterium 32-35-8 | reverse complement strand
CGGCGGCCTCGGTGACCACCGAGGAGATGCTTGCAGACGTGCTGACCAAGCCCATGCAAGGAGCGAAGTTCTTCAAATTCCGCGACAAGCTGTTAAACAACCTCGGTCGATCCGATGACAGGGGTGTGTTGGAGATCCGAGACCCAGCAACTTCTTCGTATCAACACGAGGAATAAATCAAGCATCTATTTAATATTTTATGTTATGTTTTGCTGTTCATGCTTGCATAATATTAGTGTTAAGTTAGATAGTTTGTTCAACACCTCGTTCACGATTTTTGTGTGCTCTCAGCCACGAATTTTCCGTGTAACGGCCAGGTACAATTTAAACTTTGCTGGTTGGAATTCATCTTTCAGTTGTCTTTCCTTTCATCAGTAGTAATCGTTCAACTGCCTCTGAGTTTATCGTTCGAGTGCAGTGATTTTTCAAGTCAAAGTTTAAATTGAAAAGCTAGATCTACGCAGAAGTCTAATTCAACGATTTTATCAAATTGCAAAAAGAATAATAACCCTTAAGTTTATTTCGTTAGTGAATTTAATAATGGGCAAAGAAGTGGTAAAAGAACTTATTCAAGATGAATTTAATTCGGAAAACCTGAGGAGGGAATTAGACATTATTCTTGACCCACAAGAACGCACCAAATTCTTTGTTAATTATTACGATTTAGAGTAAAAGCTTGGTGGCAAAGGAGCCAGTGCAAAAACCGCTCATTTAATTTTTAAATCTTTACAAGCCTAATTTTAGCATGAATAAATTCATACTTTTTTTAATTATCATTTTTAGTTTAAGTAGTTGCAAATCTTCAAAACAAGCTATAAGCAAAAACCCAACTTCTTCAAAAATTGTGATTGGAACAAATTCCAACGAAGAAGTTTATACCGATAAAACCATTACAACAAAAACCGTCAATACAAGTTCAAGTTCTGTAAATACAGCATTTTCAAAAGCTTACAATATTGTAGAGTATGCCAAACAATTTAAAGGTGTACGATACAGATTTGGCGGTGCTACAAAAGCTGGAATGGATTGTTCTGGACTAGTATTTGAATCTTTTAGAGCCCACGATATTATTCTTCCGAGAATTTCTAGGGACATGGCAAAAAATGGCGAAAAAATCCCGTTAAGCGATGTAGGCATTGGCGATTTAGTGTTTTTTAAAACTGGGAACAGACGAAATGATATTAGTCATGTTGGATTGGTCGTATCGTCTGATGAGGATGGGAATATTGAATTTATTCACTCCACCACAAGCGCCGGCGTTATTGTGTCTTCAATTACTGAATCTTATTGGGATAAGACATTTGTAGAAGCACGACGGATTTTATAAGAAATTTTATATCTTTCGGTGAAATGAAGCTATTTAATTTCGCCATAATAAAACTAACCCTTTGTCTTATTTCAGGCATACTGATAGGATATTTTTTTGAGTGGCCATTAACATGTACTTTGTACATCATCTCTGGGCTTATAATATTTTTATCCATCTCTTTTATAATTGCTAAAAAACAATTTTTAAAAACCATTTGGTTTGGTCTTTTTGCTTTTTTGACCATGATTTTTATAGGCATACTGGCTGTAAATGTACATGATGAGAAAAATTTCAAAAATCATTACACACATTTTAATTTTGAAAATGATTCCTTAAAAACCATCACATTTAGAGTTAAAGAGGTTTTAAAATCGAATGCTTATTATGATAAATACATTATAAATATTTTAGAAATTGATGATTTAAGCGTCCGTGGAAAATCGTTACTCAACCTTCAAAAAGATTCCAGTCAAGCTCCCCTAAAAGTAGATGATATTCTTGTTACAAAAACTGTTTTAAAAGATATTGCACCGCCTTTAAATCCCAATCAATTTGATTATAAAAAATTTTTAGAGAAAAAATATATTTACCATCAACTCTTTACCAATACATCACCACTTCTTAAAGTTCAATCTGAAAAAAAATCCTTTCTTGGTATAGCGAATAGCATTAGAAATTACATAAATTCAAAATTAAAAACGTATCCATTTAATCCAAATGAACTTGCCATTATCAATGCTCTTTTATTGGGACAACAGCAAGACATCAGTGAAGAAGTTTACTCCAATTACACCAATGCTGGTGCCATACATATTTTAGCTGTTTCTGGATTACATATAGGCATCATTTTATTAATCTTAAGCTTTGCATTAAAACCTTTAGAATCATTTAAACAAGGTAAACTTGTAAAAACAACATTGCTTATTTTTATGTTGTGGGGGTTTGCCATCATTGCTGGCCTATCTGCATCTGTATGCAGAGCCGTTACCATGTTTAGCATAGTGGCGATCGCCATGAATTTAAAAAGGCCAACGAGCATTTTCAACACCTTGGCAATATCTATGTTTATATTGCTCCTTATAAAACCCATGTTTTTGTTTGATGTTGGTTTTCAATTAAGCTATTTAGCTGTTCTCTCCATCGTAATTATCGACCCTTTACTATATAAGTTATGGAAGCCGAAAAATAAAATCATAGACTTTTATTGGCATACGTTAACGGTTACTGTGTCTGCACAATTTGGTATTCTACCAGTAAGCTTGTATTATTTCCATCAGTTACCGGGTTTATTTTTTGTTTCCAATTTGGTGATTATACCCGTACTTGGAGTTATTCTAGGCTTTGGCATCCTTATTATTTTTTTAGCCTTATTTAATATACTTCCCGTTTTTCTGGCAAAAGCGTATGGATATGCTATACATTTAATGAATCGTTTTGTGGGTTGGATTTCTCATCAAGAACAATTTCTATTTAAAGATATTGCGTTCAGCATCTTGTATGTTTTCGTTTCGTATGTCTTAATTTTTTCCTTGATATATTTTTGGAAACAGAAGCATTACAAAAGTTATGGCATCCTACTAATGTCTGTGTTGGTAATACAAGGGGCTTTCATATATACAAAATACAATAGCCCGGAAAATCAATTTGTAATATTCCATAAAAATAGATTTACCTTGGTTGGAAATGTAACAGATAATGTCATCCATGCAGACAGTAATTTTGACAGCCTAATGTTATCAAAAGACAGAATCATTAGGGATTATGTGGTTGGCAACCATATTAAAACCATTCAAAACAACACCCTAAAACCCATTTACATGTTGAATAATAAAACGCTGTTTGTGATAGATAGTTTGGGCATTTATAACATTAAATCTTTTCAACCAGATTATGTGTTATTGATACAATCACCAAAAATAAATTTGAACAGATTGATAGATTCCATCAAGCCTAAATACATAATTGCAGATGGCAGCAACTATACATCGTATTTAGACCATTGGGAGGCCATTTGCAAAAAAAGAAAGCTCCCTTTTCACCAAACCAGTAAAAAGGGAGCTTTTATTATTGATTATTAAAAATTATTGGTTAACCACAAATTGTGGTGTAAATGCTTTGTAATAGGCATTGAATTTTTCTTGAGTATCAATTGTTTTATGTTTATCATCCTTAAACATTTTTAAGTAAAGCTCTAATTGTTGCGGTGTTTGATAGCCACGAATTGGGGCTATTACACTCCCTTTTTCATCGAAAAACACAATAGTTGGATAGGCACTAATTTGAAGATAACTTGCTAATTGATGTGCCGAGTTACGGCTATTGGCCCTTGACGCATCATAATTAGGGTTTTTAAAAGTGTTCCCATTAAAATTAACAACATCATTCCCTTCTCCATTAAATTTAACCGCATAATAGTTTTTATTCACGTAATTAGCTACATCTTTGTTTTGAAAGGTGTTTTTATCCAACATCTTGCATGGCCCACACCAATTTGTATAAACATCCATCATGATCTTTTTGGGAGCTTTCTTTTGAAGTGCCACTGCTTCTTGAAGCGACATCCATTTTATTTCTTGAGAAAATCCTTTAACCGATATTAAAATAGTTAAAAGACATATGTATTTTATGTGTTTCATAATAAATTTAATTACAAAATTTGTTTCGAAATTACAAAAATTGCTCCAAAAGTGTGCTTTTTTGATTTTATTTTAACTTCTTTTTCGATTAACGGATACCATGCATAAGCTTTTTAAATAATGGTGTTGTTAATAAAGCAACCCCACTAAGCACCAAAGAAATAATAGTTAATATCCAGAAAAATGTGCTTAAGCCTTTTTCGGCAGCTATGGTTTCCGAGTATTCGCCAAACATCCCCGCTAATTTCATCCCTATGGCAACAGCTAAATACCAAATACCAAACATCATGGCTATCATCCTTCCAGGCACCAACTTACTTACATAAGACAAGGCTACAGGAGATATACATAATTCGCCCATAGTGTGGAATAGATACACCAAAATAAGCCAAATAATACTAACCGAAGCGGTCTTCGCCCCTGGCGCAATCCCGCTAGCTCCAATGGCCACAGCTGCCATTCCCAAGCCTAACAATAACATACCGATAGCATATTTACCATTAGCACTCGGGTTATATTTACTTTCCCACCATCTTGAAAATAATGGCGCTAAGGCGATGATGAACAAAGAATTTAATATAGAAAACCAGGTAGCACCAATTTCAACCGCACTTTCTTTTGCCGTTACTATGGCTTGATTTTTATTGGACTCTTTAATATCATACCCAACATTATGTGTTATGAATAATTGCAACTCTGAACCTTTTTCATATGTCTGCAAATCATCCTTACTTAGCTTTATGATTTTACTTTTTGTTTCTCCTTTAGAATTGGCAAAAACAACTTCAGCTTTATTAATTTGAACCCCTGCGCCTATTTTATCTTCTTTAAAAACCCTTGCGATTTTAGCTGAGAATATTTCTCCCATTTGCACTTTATTGGCATCAAAAAGCACGTTATTATTTATAATTTTATCTTTATTGCTTTCAGCAGTTGGATCATATAAAGAAATAGATTCGTTATCAATTATTGGTAATTTTTCTCCTTCTGCAAATGATTTAGAGGTAACCACTTTTGTCGTTTCGATATCTCCGTTATTGTTAACATACTCTACAACATAAGATGACGATTTAAAATCGTTTGAAACTTTCCAAAGCGCAATTCCCCAAACGATGATAAAACTGAAAGCTAAAATAATATTTGCTGTAGCGAACTTTTTAAAAGTCTGCTTGAACAATAGGATTAACACATAAGTAATAATACCTAAAGGAACAATCGTCATTAAAGAATCGACTATTTTGAAAATCAATCCAGCATTCCCTTCTAGGATTCTTTGGGTATAATCTCTAGCGAATAAGGTTAAGGATCCTGGAGATTGTTCAAAAATGGCCCAAAAAAACATAGTAATGAATGCAAAAAAAACAATAGCCAACATCCTATCTCTTACAACGGGAATGTACTTAGGGATTCTTAAAATTAAAAGCAAAATAAAAAGCCCCAAAGCTGTTAATATGACAACATTATTACCATCAAAACCATTAATATCGAAGCTATATAGATTTGTTGCTCCTTCTGTAATTTTTGAAATGGGATCATTAAGCACCCATGTTAATCCTAAGAATGAAGACACGGCAATAATAGCCAATTCCAATTTAGTGAATGGATTTAGTTTACCCCCATTCGCTTCGGTTATTGATAATTCGTTTTCATTAGTTGGTTTAGCTTTTGGCTTTAAACCAATATCTCCAAATATATCTTGTGCTTTCCAGAATTGAAGCAACCCAAAAAACATAAATATTCCCGCTATACCAAATCCCCAACTCCAGCCTACTTTTTCACCTAAATACCCACAAAGCATGATTCCGAAAAACGCCCCTGCATTTACGCCCATATAAAATATGGTATAAGCACCATCCTTTTTCTCTGGTCTGTCTTTATAAATTTCAGAGATTATGGAGGTCATATTCGGTTTAAAAAACCCACTTCCAAATACTAAAAAAGTAAGTCCTAAATAGATAAAAAACGATGTTTCCAAAGCCATACATGCATGTCCTATGGTCATTAATAATGCCCCAACAACTACTGCCCATCTAAATCCTATAATTTTATCTGCAAAATATCCCCCCAACATGGTTGATAGATATACTAGCGACGTATAGGTGCCAAAAATAGCCAAAGCATGTTCCTTTGGCCAGCCCCAGCCTTCATCCAATAGCGATGCCGTAAAAAACAGAACCAAAAGTGCTCGCATGCCGTAATAAGAAAAACGCTCCCACATTTCGGTAAAAAACAAAACAAATAATCCAGATGGATGCCCTAAAACGGTACTTTTAAAATATTGATCGGTTGCATTTTGACTCATAATATCTAGTGATTTAATTCTTTATCTACGCCGTGCATTAACTTTTTGATTATGGGGGAAAGAATTAGCAACAATCCTCCAAACCCTAATCCTGTATAAAATAAATATTCGAAAAGTTTTAAGTAACTCTGCTTTGCTAAATTCAAATCTGGAGCAGTGCCATTAGCCGTATCCACAGACGCTATATTTGCTAAAAGAGAGGCAATAAACTCTGAACTCGCTGTCGCCAAAAACCAGACTCCCATCATGAATCCCACAATTTTTAAAGGCGACAATTTAGTGACTGCAGATAATCCAACCGGAGATAGACACAACTCGCCACAAGTATGTAAAAAATAGGTTATTACTATCCAAAAAATGGCCACCTTACCCATTTCAGAAGCATTGATTCCCATAACCAATGCGCCAAAACCAAATCCAACCAGCATTAAGGCCAACGAAAATTTTACTGCAGTGTTCGGATTGTATTTTCCAAGTTTAACCCATAACCATGCAAAAACCGGGGCAAGTAATATAATAAAAAGCGCATTCAAACTTAAAAATGTACCCGCTGCGATATTGCCCCGATCTAAAATTCGGTCCGCAAATAAATTCATAGAAGTGTAAGCTTGCTCGAATAATGCCCAAAAAATTATCGTGAAAATAATCAGTATAGTTAGAGCTATTAAACGCTCCCTAGCTATTTTATCTAATTGTGTTACGGCATAATATACTATATAAACAAATGATATAGAACCTGCTATAATCAACAAATTTTGAACCACGCTGTGACTTTGCACCATTTGCCATAATAATAAGGTTGACAATACACTTAAAACATAAATGAGCCATTCGTTTCTAATACCCATGGTCCTTTTTGATAACCATTCGGTTGCATTTGATTCTCCCTTGCCTAACAAATATTTTCTTCCAGAAATAAATGTTATAAGTCCGAAAAACATACCAACGCCAGCAGCTCCAAACCCATAACTCCAACCATAAGTTTCACCTAGCCAAACGCATATAATGGTAGCTAAAAAAGAACCTAGATTAATTCCCATGTAAAATATGGTAAATCCTGAATCCCTGCGTTTATCACCCTCATGATACAATTCTCCTACCAAGGAAGAAATATTAGCTTTTAAAAATCCAACTCCTAAAATGATAAATGCCAATGACAAATAAAATATTTGAAGCGCAAAATCGTCTCTTACAATAGCTCCGGTTAAGCTTTGTGTGGCTGCATTTCCTTCATAAGCCATTCCAGCATGACCCAGAACCAACATAATGCCCCCAAAAACTATGGCTTTTCTAAAGCCTAAATATTTATCTGCAATAAAACCTCCAACAACTGGTATGGCATATACCAGCGCTGCATAACTTCCTATTAACAAGTTGCCGTCAATGTCTGAAAACAAATGATATTTAGTGAGATAAAAAATCAAGAGCGCTTTCATTCCATAAAACGAAAAACGTTCCCACATTTCCGTAAAAAAGAGAATAAACAATCCTTTAGGATGCCCAAACAATTCTTTTTCATAAGGTTTCATCGTGGTTTCAGTCATAAAATAATTTCAATAAATTATGAATAATTACTCGTAATACTATGGAATATAAATTTTTAGCATTATAATAATCTCGTCAATTTGAAATAATTGTTGATGTATTATTAAAAGTTTTCAAGTTTACTAAAAATTACGCAAAAAAAGGCAATTTTAGTGGACAAATAAGTACCCTAAAAGAAGATATTCCATTTTCTTGTCAAGAATGGTATCTTTGTACTGTAATAATGCTACTATGAGTAAAACTATTTCTGGTTTTTCTAAACTTTCTAAATCCGAAAAAATAAATTGGATTGTTGATACTTATTTTTCAAATTCTAAAGGTGCTGAACATATTTTAAAGCAATATTGGAACTCTGATGAAAAATTGCAACAGCTTCATGATGAGTTTATTGAAAACACCATAACCAACTATTATCTACCACTTGGCGTGGCTCCTAATTTTTTAATTAATGATAGGCTTTACACTATTCCTATGGCTATAGAAGAAAGTTCGGTGGTGGCGGCAGCCAGTAAAGCGGCTAAATTTTGGATGGATAGAGGTGGTTTTAAAACACAGGTTATTTCTACTACCAAAATTGGTCAGGTGCATTTTATGTATCATGGCAGAAAAGAGGTATTGGAGGCGTTTTTTATCTCTATAAAATCGAAGCTTATTGAAGACTGCAAACCCATTACCAAGAATATGGAGTTGCGTGGCGGTGGTATTACTAATATAGAATTGCGTGATAAAACCAATGACATTGAAGATTATTACCAAATCCATGCCTCGTTTGAAACTTTGGATGCCATGGGCGCCAATTTCATTAACTCATGCCTAGAGCAATTTGCTAAAACCATGAAACGGGAAGCTTTATTATTTAATGGTTTCTCTGAAAAGGAAAAGCAACTAGATATTGTGATGTGTATTTTATCCAACTATGTTCCAGATTGCCTGGTACGTGCCGAAGTCAGTTGTAGCGTTGAAGACTTAAGTGATAGTAATGATTTTTCTGGAGAAGAGTTTGCCAAAAAGTTTTTTCAAGCTATAAAAATTGCTGAAGTAGAACCCTATCGTGCCGTAACCCACAACAAAGGTATTATGAATGGCATTGATGCGGTTGTTTTAGCGACTGGAAACGATTTTAGGGCTGTGGAAGCTGGCGTTCATGCCTACGCATCCAGAAACGGCAGTTACAGCAGCTTGACACATGCCACCATTGAAAACGGCATCTTTACGTTTTGGTTGGAAATTCCGTTGGCATTGGGCACGGTTGGAGGACTTACCGGGCTACATCCTTTAGTTAAATTGGCTTTGGAAATGTTAGGCAAACCAACAGCGAAAGAACTTATGCAAATTGTTGCCGTGGCTGGATTGGCACAAAATTTTGCTGCTTTACGTTCACTCACCACTACGGGTATTCAGCAAGGACACATGAAAATGCATTTAATGAATATATTAAATCAGTTTCATGCCAATGATGCCGAAAAAGTGATTTTAATTGACCATTTTAAAACAAATACGGTTAGTTTTAGTGCTGTTGCCGATACTCTAGCGAATTTAAGAATGCGCATAGATGATTAATTTTTCAATATGAAAAATGAAACCTATTACAGTAACGGAAAACTTTTAATCTCTGGAGAATATTTGGTGCTTGATGGTGCTTTATCATTAGCAATCCCTACTAAATACGGACAATCCTTATCAGTCGAAACTATAGATGAACCAAAAATTGTTTGGGAAAGTTTAGATGAAACTGGAAATATTTGGTTTGAAGATGCATTTTTAATTGAACAGATTTTTTCATCCATAACTCCTAGCAATGACATTTCAAAAAGACTTTTTCAAATATTAAATTCCGCCAAGCAGCTTAATCCGGATTTTTTAAATACCAAAAGCGGATTTAAAATTACAACATCCCTAACATTCCCTAAAGATTGGGGATTGGGCACCTCATCTACCTTAATAAATAATATCGCCAATTGGGCAAAAGTTGATGCTTATACACTTTTAGAAAAAACGTTTGGAGGTAGTGGGTATGATATTGCTTGTGCACAATATAACCACCCTATTACTTATCAGTTAGAATATGGCAAGCCATTAGTGAATACCGATGAATTTAATCCATCATTTAAGGAACATCTTTACTTTGTGTATTTGAATAAAAAACAAAACAGTAGGGAAGGCATTTCAAAATATAAAGAAAACAGGAAACATATAACGTCTTCTATCAGTGAAATTAATAAGATAACAACACAGATGATTTCTTGTAAATCATTAGATGATTTTAATAATTTGATTCTTGAACACGAACATATCATTTCGAACATTATAAAACAACAACCCGTTAGAAACCTTTTATTTAATGATTTTAATGGTCATATAAAAAGTCTTGGTGCTTGGGGAGGCGATTTTGTGATGGCAACCAGTAAAGTCAATCCAACAGCCTATTTTAAAGCCAAAGGATTTCAAACTGTTATTCCTTATAAAGATATGGTTCTAAAAAATAATCCATAAAAAAAGCCTCATTTAATGAGGCTTTTTTATAGGTTTTTATGTTTTATTGAACTTGTGTTTTAGCTCTATTATCTTCAATCTCTGCTGCCTCTTTTAGAGCATCAAATAATTTTGAAGATACTACATTTACTTTTTGTTGCTCCACTCTATTAGCGGCTGCTTGGTAATTATCTAATTTAGCGGCAGGCTCTACTTTAGTTACTTGCAGCATGTAAACACCAAAGTCTCCAGCAATTAATTTAGACGTTTGACCTTCTTTTAAGCCAAATGCGGTGCCTACTACCAATGGTTCTCTTCCAGCGCCAGTAATGGTTGGATTTTTCATATTGATGGCAGATGCTGTTTTTACCGTAGTTTTCTCCGCAGTTGCTAAAGCCTCTAAATTGGTAGCTTTTACTCTGTTTTTAATGACTTCAGCTTTCTTCTCTTTTCTTATAATTGGTGATACAGTAGCACTTGCTTGATCTGCACTCATAAGTCCTTCTTCATGTTTTGCAACCAATTGCACAATGGCATAACCATTAGGAATACTGAATCGTTTAACCTCTCCTATTTTAGCTTCCTCACTAAAAGCCCAACGCACTATAGGTCTTTGACTGCCAATTCCAGGAATATTTTCTTCTAAAATTTCAATACCATTTACAGGACGAACAATATAATTACTCTCTTTTGCTACAGCATCAAAATCTTTTTTTCCTATAGCAATTTCAAAATTTGATGCGTTTCTAAATACGGCATCTACGGTTTCTTCAGAAGGTTCAATTTTTTTCGCAATGGTTGCAACTTTCATGGCTTTACCTTGGCCTTTTTGACCTAAAATTTCCATAATATGAAACCCAAAAGCTGTTTTAACAACTCCTAAATCTCCTGTCTTTCCATCAAATTCAAAATCATTAAATTCTGAAACCATGGTGTTGTATGG
>NCDW01000293.1 GCA_002280395.1 Flavobacteriales bacterium 32-35-8 | reverse complement strand
GATATTTTTACAAAACGGTTGAACCCTATTATTTATTTAAAATTAATATGAAAAAGAATATTGCCATCATTATGGGAGGCTACTCCAGCGAATATAAAATCTCTTTAATAAGCGGAAATGTGGTTTATGAAACTCTGGATTCATCAAAATACAATGCCTATCGCATTCATATTTTTAAAGATAAATGGGTGTATGTTGATGCCAATGAGACTGAATTCCCAGTTGATAAAAATGATTTTTCGGTTACCTTAAACGGACAAAAAATAATGTTTGATTGTGTATTTAATGCCATACATGGTTCTCCGGGCGAAGATGGCCACATGCAAGGGTATTTTAAAATGCTGAATATCCCGCAAACGGCTTGTGATATGTATCAAGCTTCCATCACTTTTAACAAACGTGATTGTTTAAGCGTTTTAAAGCCTTATGGCATAAAAACAGCGGAATCTTACTATGTAAACCTTGGTGATGCTATTGATGAAGATGCCATAATCAAAAAAGTTGGGTTACCCTGTTTTGTGAAAGCCAATAAAGCTGGCAGTAGTTTTGGCGTGAGTAAAGTTTACAAGAAAGAAGACTTGCAACAAGCGATTGCCGTGTCGTTTAAGGAAGATGATGAAATTATTATAGAATCTTTTTTAGATGGCAAAGAAGTGTCCGTAGGTGTAATAACATACAAAGGAGAAACAAAAGTGTTACCAATTACCGAGATTGTTAGTGAAAATGATTTTTTTGATTACGAAGCTAAATACCAAGGAAAATCCCAAGAAATAACGCCTGCCAGATTAACCAAAGAAGAAGAAGACAAAGTAAACAAAGTAGCCAAACAAGTCTATGAAGCCTTGAAAATGAAAGGATTTTCTAGAAGCGAGTATATTTTCAAAAATGGTGAGCCACATTTATTGGAAGTCAATACCATTCCTGGGTTAACCAAAGAAAGCATTTTACCGCAGCAAGCCAAAGCAGCTGGCATAAGCATGGTAGATTTGTTTGACAATGCCATTGAGGAGGCTTTGAAATAATTATGCCTCCCTTAGTCCCTCCAAAGGATGGAAACTTATTCAATAAGTCCTATTAGAATTGTATATTTGAGTAAATATAATTAAGAGTTGTCATTCCTGCGTAGGCAGGAATCCATTAAAAAATTAAAAAGATCCTGCTGTAGTTTATCTTGAGCGATAGCCAAAAAGCAGGAATGACAAAAAATGAAACGAGCCATATTTCCAGGGTCTTTTGACCCCATTACATTAGGACACTACGATATCATCAAACGTGGCATAGAATTGTTTGATGAAGTTATTGTATCTATTGGAATTAATTCTGAAAAGAAATACATGTTCTCTTTAGAGGATCGCAAAAAATTCATTGAAGATGCTTTTAAAAATGAGCCAAGAGTAAAAGTGATGACTTATGAGGGTTTAACAGTCCAGTTTTGTAAAGAAATCAAAGTCCCTTTTATTTTACGTGGCCTTAGAAACCCTGCCGATTTTGAATTTGAAAAAGCCATAGCGCATACCAATAGAAAACTTTCTAAGATTGAAACCGTTTTTTTATTAACTGCCGCCAGCACATCATACATTAGCTCTAGTATTGTGAGGGATGTTATTAAAAATAATGGTGATTATACAGTGCTTGTTCCTGAGAGTGTTCGGGTGAAGTAGTTTTGGTTGTTAGTTGATGGTTATGGCCCTTTAACTATTATCCTTTATCTTCTTTCTATCGTCTTATGCCTTATGTCTATTGTCTGATGTCTTATGCCTATTGTCTTTTATCTGTAGTCTATCGCCTTAGAACCTAAACAATACGCGAGTAGCTATTAAAACTATAGATCCATTCTAACGCCAAATCTCTTTCTGGAAACAATTCAATGTTCCAATTGCTATTTTCATTCAGTTTTATCAATGTTTGGGTAGACAACAAAGCACCATTGGTAGTCACGACCACAGCTATAAGATGAATTTCCTTTAAATTACAAATTGTTTTTTGAGCTTCAAATGTATAGGCGTAGCAATTCTTTTTATTGATTAATAAAGAAAAGGGCGCCGATAAGTTACTCAATAAAAAATCATGATATTCATCTACCATGATTTCATCTATTATAACACCTTCATCAATGATAACTTCAGCTAAGTTTTTTTCAAGTATTGAAATGGTAGCAAACGACAGTCTATAACTCTTCATATAAAATTTTATGTTTGAGAGATTTACAAAAAAAATCGCCTTACAGTTTAATTATATAAAACTATAGAGCCATCGTTCAATAAATAGACAATTTACTAGTTACAAATTAGCTGTTTTTTTTTAATTTAAATATGAAATTTGCACGTGTTTTTTGAAAAATTTTCAATATTTAAGTTAAAACATTAAGAATCATATCAATAACT
>NCDW01000292.1 GCA_002280395.1 Flavobacteriales bacterium 32-35-8 | reverse complement strand
TATTGGCGCAAAAAATGCTGAATTCCTTAGACTACGAAGCCTATAAAAACACCCATTATATTGAATGGGATTTTAAAAATAGACATCATTATAAATGGCAGAAAAAAGAAAATATTTGTGATGTATATTGGGAAGAATTTAGAGTGACGCTTAATTTTAACAATCCTGAGTTGAGCAAAGCCTATGTACACAGTTTTAAGGTGGAAAATGACATTGCCAAGGAACTCAAAGAAAAAGCCCTGAAATATTTTTATAACGATTGTTTTTGGCTCACAGCGCCTTATACCGTTTTTAACAAAGATGTTGACAGACAACTAGTTGATGAAAACTCTTTATTAGTCACTTACAATTCTGGTGGAGATACGCCAGGCGATTCTTATTTATGGGAATTGGATGAAACAGGAAAACCAATCAGTTTTAAAATTTGGGCATCTATTTTACCGATTGATGGCTTGGAAGCCACTTGGAGGGATTGGACAACGACCGAAACCGGTGCCATGCTCCCCACATTTCATAAATTGTTGTTTTTTGGATTGGAAATGGATATTATAGAAACGTCTAAATAATATCTAAAATAGCTTCTGCGGGTCTGCCAATCACCGCTTTATTGCCGTTTATAATAATGGGGCGTTCAATAAGTTTAGGATTTTCAACCATCGCTTTTATAATATCAGCATCACTTAAATCTTTTCCTTTAAAATGCGCTTTCCAAACAGTTTCGTTTTTCCTAACCAAATCGGCTTTTAATTGTTCTAAAAGCAAGTCTGGATTTTTAAAATGAATAGAGTTGATGTTTAACCTATTTGCCGCTTCAATATTGCGTAAATTATCATCAATAAATAGGGCGTTTTCAGCTTTTATATCAAACCGACTAAGGGTTAAATGATAAATCTCGTCAAACGGTTTTCTAGTTTTTTCCACACCAGATACTAAAATGCCCTCAAACCAATGTAAAAATTCGAACCGTTCTAAAGCTATGGGAAATGTTTCGTGACTCCAATTAGTTAACGCCACGACTTTATATTTTTTGGAAGCAATGAGTTTTTCAAGAATGACAACCGTACCATGAATAGCGCCGCCGAGCATCTCTTCCCACCGACCATAAAACGCCTTTATTTCTGTTTCGTAATCTGGAAAATTTGCTACCAACTCTTCCGTAGCTTTAGCTATCGGATAGCCAGCATCTTGGTTTTCATTCCATTCATGTGTGCAAATGGTATCAAAAAACCATCTCATTTTTTGTCTGTCACCATGAAATACATCTAGAAAAACGTACTCAGGATTCCAATCAATCAACACGCCTCCTAAATCGAATATGATGGTATCAATATGTTTCATATAAAATTTATAATGAATCTGGAGCTTCTTCTTTTTGTCCCATCATCATTAAGTATGCTTTTAAAAATGGGGTAATATCACCATTTAAAATAGTATCCACATTTCCTGTTTCGTGTCCTGTTCTAACATCTTTAATCAATTTATAAGGATGTAGTACATAGTTTCTTATCTGACTGCCCCACTCTATTTTCATTTTTCCAGCTTCAATATCTTCTCGTTGTGATAATTGTTTTTGAAGCTCAATTTCATAGAGTTGTGATTTAAGCATTTGAAGTGCCCTAGCTCTATTATCGTGCTGTGAACGTGTCTCTGAACACGAAATTTGAATACCTGTAGGCTTATGCGTTAACTGTACTTTGGTTTCAACTTTGTTTACGTTTTGTCCGCCAGCACCACTAGATCGTGCTGTTGTAATTTCTATATCAGCAGGATTGATTTCGATTTCAATGGTATCGTCTACCAATGGATATACATATACAGAAGCAAAGCTAGTATGGCGTTTGGCATTGCTATCAAATGGGGAAATACGCACCAATCGGTGTACACCATTTTCACCTTTTAGCCATCCGAAGGCAAAATCGCCTTCAATTTCCAAAGTCACGGTTTTAATGCCAGCCACATCTCCTTCCTGAAAGTTGAGTTCTTTTACCTTATAGATAGCCACTTTTCTCTGCATACATTAAATACATGCGCATAAGCATACTTGCCCAATCGCAACTTTCGGTACCACCAGCACCTGCTGTAATTTGCAAAACGGCACTTAAACTATCCCCTTCGTCAGAAAGCATGTTCCTGAACTCTACTTCCTCTAAAAGCAACACTACTTTATTGTGTAACTCGTCTACTTCTTTTTCAGTAGCTTCGCCTTCCTTATAATATTCGAGAAGAATTTCCAACTCCTCAATTTGAGTCGCAATAGTGTTGTAATCCTGTACCCATTTTTTTAATGTGCGCAGGTTTTTCATTATTATTTCTGCACCTTTAGGATCATTCCAAAACGCTGGATTGGCAACTTTTTCCTCTTCATTCTGAATTAGGATTTGCTTTTTGTCAATCTCCAAATAGGTTTTTAGTTTTTTACTTCTTCTAGTAAGTTCTGCAAATTGCTCGTTTGTAATCATGATGGTAAAAATACATTAAAAGAAATTATTTCTATAATCTGAAAACTGAATATATTTAAAGCTTCTCGATACAAATTTGTTACGTTGCTCTTAACAAATTTGCCCGAAATGACACCAAGGAATCTATTTAATATCTATGCTGTATGGAAATATCAATTGCACCCCTTTTTTTTCTGTGATGGATTTAATTTTTTTAAGCATCTTGTAGTTTTCCTCCCCCAATTCTTCTTTTAAAATATCTTCTTTGGTTTTAACCAAACCAAAGCCTCTTAATATCTTATCTAGGTCTTTTTCAAAAATAGGCAGTTCCTTAATTTTGTAATCTTCAATATTAGCAGCCTCAGCAGCTCTTTTTAGGGCTACATCCAAACCTCCAATTTCATCAACCAAACCATTGTTTACGGCATCGGCACCAGTCCATACGCGACCTTCCGCTAGCGTTTTAACATGATCCTGCTTCATGTTTCTTCCATCGGCAACACGTTTTGTAAACAGTTCGTAAATATCAATAACACTTTCTTTAATAAAGTCGTGCTGTGTTTCACTTAATGGCTCAAAAAAACTATAGTCAACGGCATTTTTATTGGTGACAACTTGTTCTGCATTAATACCCCAACTATCGGCTAATTCCTTACCGTTGGGTAACATACCGAACACGCCAATACTTCCTGTAATTGTAGTAGGTTCTGCAATGATTTTATCGGCATTGCAAGCTATATAATAACCGCCAGAAGCGGCCAAATCGCCCATAGACACAATTACCGGTTTGGTTCTTTTAGTCAGTTCTATTTCCCGCCAAATCAATTCGCTAGCCAAAGCATCGCCTCCGGGAGAATTGATACGCAATACAATCGCTTTCACTTTATCGTCTTCCCTAGCTTCTTTTAAAGCCATGCTCATCGTACCTTGGCCGACAGTATTCTCATCGCCTTCCCCATAAATAATATCACCTTCAGCAAATATAACCGCTATGGTATTTTTACTGTTTTTTGAGTTTAGTTTATTGGCTGTGTGAATGGCATAATCTTCAATATTGATACGCTTTATATCTTCATAATCATCAACCTTCAAGGCATGTTTTAAACCATCAATATATTCATCGTAATAAGCAATTTTATCAATCAATTTAGCGTTTTTTGCCATAATGGCATTTCTCGCCAACAAATTATCGGCAATGCTATCTAACTGTGCTACCGAAACATATCTGCTTTCAGAAACCTCTTCTTTGACTTGTTTCCAAATAGAATTTAAATACACGCTTATTTGCTCACGGTTTTCATCACTCATTTCATTGGCCAAAAAAGGCTCAACAGCACTTTTGTATTTTCCGTAACGAATGACTTCCATTTTTAAACCTGTTTTGTCTTGAATATCTTTTAAATACAATTGTTCGGAATACAGCCCTTTAAACTCCAAAGTCCCCGCAGGATTCATATAAATGGTATCAGCCACAGAAGATAAATAATAATCTTTTTGGGTGAATACATCAGAATAAGCCGTAATAAACTTCCCTGATTTTTTAAATTCCAAAAGGGCATCACGTATTTCCTTGGTTTGTGTAATACCTGCATCAATATAACTATAATCAATGGTAATACCTTTTATATTATCATCCGTCGCTGCATAGTTTATGGCATCAATAATGTTGAAAAGGCCATTTTTTCGGTCTTCATTCAAAAAACTATACTCTTTAAACTCCACTTTGCCCGCATAATCTTTTATGGGGAAATCTAAAGTTAATTCCAAAACAGAATTAGGTTTTACGGAAACGACTTCTTCTGAAGATGACCCAACTATCAATCCAACTATAATTAGCAATCCGAAACAAATAAACAGGAACACAAAAATACCGACGACTGTCGATAATACACGTTTTATAAAATTCATTATTTATATTTTTTAATGTTTGTAGAACAATAGAAATGAAT
>NCDW01000291.1 GCA_002280395.1 Flavobacteriales bacterium 32-35-8 | reverse complement strand
AACCAGTGTTATGGCAGCATTGGTCGTGCTTTTTAATGATATGGATGTGTTATTAAAACTTGTTACTTCCCAAGTATGGTTTAGTAAACTAAAGGTGGCATTTCCTGAAAAAGTCAGGTCTAAAAACACCTCAGTTTCTGATGTTACTTCATAAGTGCCCTCTACGGTACTAAGTGTTCCGTTTACTGCGGTGCATGTTAAGTCGTTCGCAAAATCTATGGTATAGTCTGCATAATCTGACGCCTTATTTACACCAGCAGTTATAAAAGATTGCACTTTAAAGGATCCATCAACTATAATGGTTTCCAAATTTTTTGCTTCGCCTTCAGCAGCGTCTTCAGCGTCTTCAACATCTAAACAATCGCTAATGCTTGCTTGTAAATCCAAGTCGCTTGTTATAGAGATAACGGTTTCATTATTTAAGGTTGCTTCAATGGGGTAGTTAATAGCAAACAGTTCATTGTTTCCAAAGTTGTTCATATAAGCATATAATTCTTGCTCAGATTCAATAACAACACTACCCGTTTGTTCCAGGGTTAAGCTATATGTTAAAATAGTGATCGGGAAATCAATATCAATGCAAGAAATAGCACTTTTTCCTTCGTTTTCAAGGGTTTCACAAGCATCCATCAAGGCATCGTACTCTACTTGATTTGCAACTTCCACCTCGGTGTAATTGCTCGTTTTAACAGTTAAAGGGAATTGCAACGTAATAATATCATCATCATTGGTAATCTGCCCTAAAATGTTTAAGACCAATTGATAGTCTGACTGCGTTAGTAGTGTCACTTGTGTGCCATTAACATTGGCAACCACAGGAAGTACTATAGATGAACAAGACATGCCGTCTAAAAAATCATCAAAGCTTCCATCATACATACTGGAACGTTCCAGATTGCTGGCTGTTTGGGAGTCGGCCGTATTTGTGTTTGGGTTTTGACCGTTCTCACTATCCAATTCATCTTGACATGATGTGAATGCCATAAAGGCGACTAATAAAATTGCTGTAATAGATTTTAAATTTTTCATGATAATAGTTTTTTAGGGTTATTAATTTTTTTCTTTCTCATAGCGATTTTTCGCTTTCTGTAATTAAGACAACTGGATTTAAATTTACCCTACCTAGGTTTTTAAAATTAAATTTACGGTTAAATAGATGGAGGCTAAAATAGATATTACGAGTACGATTTTTAAAAGCGTTTCAATGAATTTAATCATCATTTCAGGTTTCATATAATTTGTTTTCATTTTAGCTTTAAGACAACTATATTTATATTTACCCTACTTTTGTAAATGTTTTTTAATTTTCAGCCTCTGATAACATATTTAAATGGACATTAACAACCCCAAACTTTGTGAGGAAAATTATTTCAATAATTTTTATTTAGAGCATGTACAGCATGCCAGTAATTTTGCTTTTTACAAATGTGGCGATAAGGACCATGCACTGGATTTAGTTCAAGACGCATTTTCCAAAATATGGGAAAATTGCTCTAAAATAGATTTTACAAAAGCGAAGACCTATTTGTTTACTACGGTTAATAATTTGTTTTTAAACAGCGTTAAACACAATAAAGTGGTTTTAGAATATGCTAAAGCGGCTCCTTATATTGACAAAACAAACGAAAGCCCCGAATATTTACTAGAAGAAGAAGATTTTAAAAAGAAACTTCAAAACGCCATCTCATTATTAACGGATGCACAACGCGAGGTATTTTTATTGAACAGAATTGACGGCATGAAATATAGGGAAATAGCCGAATTATTAAACGTTTCCCAAAAGGCAGTCGAAAAAAGAATGACTGGCGCGTTAAAAATATTAAGGGAGCACATAGAAAATATTTAGCAGTAGGTAGGGTAAATTTAAACTTAGTTGTCTAAGACTTGAAGGATCATACAATGAAAAACGAAAATAACATATTAAAGTGGTTAAATAACGAGCTTTCTGAAGACGAGGTTAAAGCCTTGAAACAATCTGAAAACCTTGAAACTTTAGAGAAAATAGCTTTTTATGCCTCACAAATGCAAGCACCAAAAGTGGATGCGCAACAGGCATTGGCTGCTTTTAAGGAAAGACATCTTTCTAAAAAGGACACTAAAGTCATTCCATTAAATTTTAAAACGTTCATGCGTGTGGCTGCTGTTTTTGTCGTGCTATTGGCATCCTCTTATTTTTTATTCTTCAACAATGCAAAATCTTTTGAAACCCACGTAGCGGAAATCCAAAACGTGATGCTGCCTGATGCTTCCGAAGTTGTTTTAAATGCCCAATCTACATTAAAGTACAATAAGAAAACTTGGAAAGATAAGCGTGATTTAGAATTAAGTGGCGAGGCTTTTTTTAAAGTTAGTAAAGGACAAAAATTTACTGTAAATACCCCCGTAGGAACAGTT
>NCDW01000290.1 GCA_002280395.1 Flavobacteriales bacterium 32-35-8 | reverse complement strand
TTTCAAATCACATATAAAAATAAAATGAAACCTCATTCATTAGATGCTTCATCATTGTATTGGTCTATATCCCTTCTGTCCTTTTTAGTGGGTCTTCCAACACCTTTTTCTCTGTAATAATCTTTAGCGAATTTTAAAAGTTCTTGCGCTTCAAATTGTTCTTTTGGCGTTTTGTCCGTTCTATAAATATCAACCAATTTGGCACCGACTCGGCTTTCGGGGAGGTCGTTCACCGTAATTTGGTATTTTATTTGGTTTAACCTAATTTCAATGTTATCCTGCGCATAAACCTCCCTACTAGGTTTTACTATATCATTGTTTACCCTAATATGCCCTTTTTTGCAAGCTGTAGTTGCCAAAGTTCTGGTTTTATAGTACCTAACACACCATAAATACTTGTCGATTCGCATATAATAATTATAAAATCTACGTTAATGTTCTTGTGCAAGATTATATTAAAATTGTATCTTGCGACCTCAAAAATAAACAATAATGATGCATTTACTGTCTAAATTTGTAAATGTTGATTGATTATATATTGTATTGTATGAAATTAGAAAAAAACAATAGAAAAAAACAAATGAATTTAGGAAAAATAGGATTGCTCATTTTGTTTTTAACGTTGGGTTTATCGTCTTGTAAAAAAGATGATGATGAGGTTGCGCCTCTAATACCTCCCAGAGATCGGGGAGAGCAACAGATTTTAGATAAAGATTCTTTGATTGGCTATTTGGAAACCCATTATTATAACTCAGCAGATTTTGAAGCAGATCCAGACCTAGGTATTACAAATCTTGTCATCACTAAATTGGGGCAAGGTGAAACTTTGCCAGATGGCCATACCATATTAAAAGAGTCTCTTAAACTATCTACCAAGACAATAACTTATGAAGGAACGGAATACGAATTTTATATTCTTAAATTAAATCAGGGTGGAGGAGAAGATAAGCCCACTTTTGCCGATAATGTTGTTGTTACTTATGAGGGTTCTACTTTAGATAATAAAATATTTGATAGTGCGGTAACACCAATAACGTTCGATTTAATTTCTTTAATTCCAGGTTGGAGAAAAGTGTTGCCAGATTTTAACACGGCAGAATCTTTTGTTGATACCGAAGATGGCACTGTAAATTATATAAATAAAGGGATAGGTGTTATGTTTTTACCTTCTGGGTTGGGATATTTTTCTAATACACAAAGAGACATTCCAGCGTATTCTCCAATAATATTCAAGTTTGAGTTGTTAAGGATGTTTGAAAACGATATTGATGGAGATGGTATCCCTTCTTATCTTGAAGATTTAAATGATGATGGAGAGTTTACTGTTAATTTTGAAAATCCAAATGATCCGAGTGATGATGACACCGATGGTGATTTTAATCTTGATTATGCCGATACGGATGATGATGGTGATGGGGTTTTAACCAAGGATGAAATTGTAATTGAAACGGTTAATAAACCAACAAGACAAGAGGTTTTGGATACGGCTCTGCTAACCAATCAAGTACTTCTAAATAAAATTACTAAAGAACAAAATGGCTCTTATACTGGCACTATAATAACGTTTAAAGATACGGATTCAGATGGTATTCCAGATTATTTAGATGCCAAGTAAACGTTCTTAAAAAAGGAATGAAATAAAAAGGCTCCCTAGAATTAATTCTAGGGAGCCTTTTTGATTATTATTATAGGTTTATAACAGTAATGATAAACTTAAAATAAGTTGATCTGGTCTAGTGTCTAATCTACTGGTGCCAATACCATTATTGCCTATAAAAGTGGCTTCATTATCACTAAAACCTCGTTCATATCTCAAATCGATACCTAATTTATTAATGTTAAGTCCAATTCCAAAATTAAGGCCAACACTAAAATCATTTTCAATATCATCTATGGTAATGCCATTAAAGTCTGAGTCCAAGATATATTGAAACGACGGACCAGCAAAAACGCTAACAGGCCCTAATACTTTAATACCAACCAACAAAGGCGCATCCAATTTTTGCATTTCAAAGCTTTCATTATCATAATCACTTTTAGTGCTGGTATACACAAGTTCTGGTTTAAAATATATTTGGTTACCTACTTTTCCAAATAAGCCAATGTGGTAACCAACATTTCTGTCAGGATTTTTAGCATTGCTTCCTATAGATTCAAAATAGTCGCCATTTGCATTGTAGTTTAAACCGCCTTTAATACCAAACCCAGTAGCCGATTGGGCATAGGTAAATGATGATATAGATACCAAAAATAATGCTAGTAAAATTGTTTTTTTACTAGCATGTAATGTGCTTTTTAAATTTTTCATAAGATTCGTTTTTAATTAGACTTGAGTTTTTTATTTATCCAAATGTATATAGTTCTTTTCTTTATCTTTTATATAATTATTTTTGATTTT
>NCDW01000048.1 GCA_002280395.1 Flavobacteriales bacterium 32-35-8 | reverse complement strand
ACTAATTTTCTTTAATTTCACTTTCACAATTAGACTGTGAGTGTGGAGCACGACAGCGTCGTGGCCCGCCCCACCTTTGCGCGCACCATGCAAATCGAAGAATTCAATCTCCCTGGTCCTCACCATAACGCCACATTGCCCTCCACGATCAACGCCAAGGGCGCCACGGTGAGCAACGTGGTTCACCCAGCATTCCGCAATAATAACAACGACAACGGCGGCTTGACTGGCCACACCATCGGAGACACGGGTTCCTTCCTTCCGGGCGAGTTTGGAGACATGTCCAGCCCCTCGACGCGGTCCCGTCCGCAGGCACAGAACAAGATTGTCGAGATTGACGTGCCCAGTGGCAACAACCGCAACAAGGCGAATGTGGGGTTTGTGAGTGCCCCAGGTAGTCCGGAGCGTTCGGTCAACAATCGTTCCGTCATGAGCAGTGGTGGCGATCGTATGTGTAAGTTCTATTTCTCTTTTTCTTAATTTTTAGTGCTGTCGTCGCTTGTAAAAGTCCTGTCCTTACTGCTGGGCACCCATGTTTAATTGTTTATAGTCATAATGGTTGTTGACGTGTTCTATCCCTTTCTTTTTATTTACCAGTGACTGGACTCACCTCCCGCGGAGAAGGCTCCATGACCTCGGACAGTCGCCGGTCCGGTTACAACACCACTCAAGCCACCTCCCTGGGCGCGCCGTCTGTGCTGATTGTGCGCCTGCGGGGCGATGTGTTCCCCATCGAAACGACCAAGTCCATCATCGAACGGAACCCCCAATTGCACGTGCTCTCCGAGTTTGTCGTACCGGAAACCCGCGCATTTGTGCCTCCCGTGGGTCAGAAGTTCTTCGATCCTATGTATCTCGAGGCGCAGAAGAATCTGCACAGCAAAGGAAAGGTCAACTTTTCGCTAATCAAAGACCGTGACGCGGAATTGCGTAGTATTACGCAGATGGTGGCGGATGCTTTGTTCAAGGACGTTCTCCAGAGTGGCGACGTTCACAATTACACCCGCGCCACCTTGTCGGGGATCAACGATGCTGCGGTGGAGATTCCCGACTCGTCCTTCGGGCGCACCGCTCTGCCGGCCAATGCTGAGTCGGTGACTTCATCGAACGGAGTGGCGGTGATTGCGGACAACAGCAGTTATGGAGTGTACTTTAGAGAAATCCAAGTGCACGCCCCCTTGCTGCAGCGCCTGGTGGTGGAACTCAAGCACGCGGGTGTGATTGCGGTGGACGGTCCCCCACATGCGGAGAATGTGTTTGCGGGAATGGTCCCTGACCAGTGGACCACAGCGGGGGATGCCATCTTGGCGGCGAATGCCGAAAAGGTGTGCTTTCCGTTTCCCCAGACTGGGCAGGTGTTGAGAGTGCTTGGTATTAGCAGTGCGGGGCAAAGTGTCGAGGAGAAGGAAGCGTTTGACGCCATCTTGCAGTGGTAAGTAATTTCATTTTTTTATTGTATATATCTTTCTGTATCCTGGAGAAATTCATGCTTGGCCTTGACATTTTTTCTTCAGTTGCTCTTTTTAAATGATCATATTCTGACTTCTCCCTCTGATTATCTCCTCATTTCCCCACTTTCTGTCCACCAGTGCCGATGAGTTTTCCACCATGCGCACCGACAACCCTGAAACCGTCGCAGCCCTGCTCGCCGGCGGCCTGGACACCTCCCGCACCCGCGATTCCATCAACTCCGGTGGCTCGTCGGTGTTCTTCTCTCGCGCGGGCTCGACGATCCTCTCGCAGAACAGAGAAGTCAAGGTGGCCGTGCTGCTGAAGCGCTTGCCTATTAAGGTGGTGAAGTATCTGGAAAGGCGTGTGGATGCAGTGACCGACGCGCGCCGTCGTCGACTGGCGTCTGCACCACTGCTGAATGGAGATGGGAATGATGCACAAGAAGGGGAAGAGTTCGGACAGATTGTAACCGAAGAGACGGAAGCGTCGCTGGGAGCACACGGTGTGCCTCGGATTGACCTCCAGGAAGACTCGATGCAAGAGGGCTCTGCGGATGCCTCAGCAGAACCAGAGTTGAGTGGGGCCAGCGCGGCGAGTGACGATTTCACAGCTGACAGAGGTGTGGTTGCCCCTACTGAAGAGCCCACCGAGCCAGAGGACGTTCCATTGCCGGAGAAATGCGCGCAGTATTTGCTCCAGCAGAAAATTGGGTTTGCGGGTCTGGCGAGTGAAGTAATGAGTGGGGTGTTTATGGAGCTGATGCAGGATCTGCTGTTGGATGAAGCTTCAACGTAATTTTAATACTGCGTTGCTGCGACTGGTGTTGTTTGTGAGTTCTAAATTGTAAATATACAAGTAGTTGTTCTTTTTCCTTTCTTTTTTTGTTATTAATGATATAAAAAAAGAAACTTTACACCTAAAAACGTTTAAAGATTTAGATTTAAAAAAGATTATAAATAAAAGCTCTAAGAAAGTTTCCTTTACAGATAGAACAAAGTTTATTTTAAGGAACAAGTTTAATAGGTTTTACAATCTATATAAAAAAATAAGATATAATTAATTATGAAATACGGACTACTAACATACGACGAAAATAAACGTTTTTTTAACGTTGGCGATAATATACAAAGCCTAGCGGCTAAACAGTTTTTACCCAAGGTTGATGTATTTTTAAACCGAGAGCATTTAGCCGATTACCATAGCGACAAAGTAAAACTTATCATGAATGGCTGGTTTACCCACAACATTCACAATTGGGTACCATCTGATACTATTGAGCCCCTTTTTGTGTCTTTTCATATGAATAATACGGCTGCTCCTTTTATGCTAAGTGATAAGGGTATTGCTTACTTAAAAAAGCAAGCCCCAATTGGCTGTAGGGATCAATTTACTGCTGATACGCTTAATGCTAAAGGCATTGATGCCTATTTTACAGGTTGTTTAACCTTGACTTTAGACACTTATAAAGTAAATGATTCTGAAAGAGGAAATGACATATATATTGTTGATCCGTTATACAGTTATCCGAGACCAGAAAAAATATTTTATAATGCGAGAGCAACCTTAAGAAATATATTAAATGGTACTGCTTTTCAATTATCAAAGAAGAAAAAGCATTTGAAAAAATTTATATCTGAAGAATTATTGAATTCTGCTGAATTTATTAATCAAGAACCACCATCTAATTCGTATTCTGATGAAGAAAAGTTTGAAATGGCAGAAGCTCTTTTAAAAAAATACGCCAAAGCAAAATTAGTGATTACTTCACGAATTCACTGTGCATTACCTTGTTTGGCAATGGGAACACCTGTTATTTTTATCAACGGTTTTGATAGTTTTGTTGATTCTTGTCGATTTGATGGGATACTTAAATTGTTTAACAGAATTGATGTGGATAGCAAAACAGGTGATTATACTTCTAATTTTGGACTACAAGGAAAGATAGATGGCAATACGATGGTTAAAAACTTAGAGCTTCATCATGAATTAGCCAATGCACTAAAAGAAAAGTGTCATAATTTCATAAGTAATGGTAATGCCGAGTAAAATAAAGCTATTATATATAACAAATCAAATTTGCGGTTCAGGAGGTTTGGAACGTGTGTTATCTATTAAGGCAAGTTATTTGTCTGAAAAGTTAAATTATGAAGTGCATATTCTAACCCTAAATCAAAACGGAACTCCTCTTTTTTATGAATTTAGCAAACAATTAATATATCATGATATTACTGCAAAGGGTTCTGGTATTAATTACTTTTTAAGTTATAAAAAGGGTTTAAAAAAAGTAGTGACTTTAATAAAACCTGATATTATTTCGGTATGTGATGATGGATTAAAAGGTTTGTTTGTCGCTTGGTTTATAAATAAACCCTGCCCGATGGTGTATGAAAGGCATGTTTCCAAAAACATTGAAATTAAAACCGATACGATTTCCTTTCTTCAAAAAATAAAATTAAAAATAGTGTATGCACTTATGAATAAAGGTGCGAAAATATATGATACCTTTATCGTTTTAACAAAGGGCAACCTAAAAGAATGGCCTGTAAATAATGTACAGGTTATTTCAAACCCACTATCCTTCTACCCTGCTGAATTTTCAAATGTTGAAAACAAAAAAGTGATTGCTGTTGGTAAACAGTGTTATCAAAAAGGCTACGATAGATTGTTAAAGAGCTGGAAATTGGTAACAGACAAATTTCCCGATTGGAAACTTGAAATTTATGGAACCCTGGAAGCCAGTGAAGGCTTATCAGATTTGGCATCCAGTTTAAATATCAATGATAATGTAACCTTCTTTCCTCCTGAAAAAAATATTGGTGAGAAATACAAAGGTGCTTCCATATACACCATGTCGTCACGCTATGAAGGCTTTGGAATGGTACTCACCGAAGCAATGGCTTACGGCGTTCCATGTGTATCATTTGATTGCCCTTATGGGCCTTCGGATATTATTGCTGATAATGAAGATGGTTTTTTGGTAACCAATGGCGACATCAAAGCTTTTAGTGACAAATTATGTGAATTGATAGAAAACCAAGAACTCAGACAAACTATGGGAAAAAAAGCAAGAGAAAATGTAGTGCGCTATAAACCCGAAGAAATAGTACCGCAATGGGATAGGCTATTCAAACAATTAATTGCTAATAGACCGTCATGAGAATCGTTTTTATCATAGACCAAGTATATCGTCATGGAGGTATAGAACGTGTGCTTTCTATTAAGGCTAATTATTTGGCGACACAAAATAATAATACCATTCATATAATAACCACAGAACAGCAAAATAAAAAGGCCTGCTATGAATTCCACCCAAGCATCATTTTCGAAGATTTAAACATCAATTACCATCGAGACACCTCTTATTTTTATCCAAAAAACCTATTAAAAATACCAAATCATATTCTTAAGGTTAAAGCGGCTTTAAAAAAAATCCACCCCGATGTGGTCGTGGTTTGTAGCCATAGTACTGATACCTATTTTATGCCTTTTGTTTTAAAAAAGATACCAAAAGTTAAGGAATTTCACTATTCAAAATTTATAGAAGTCGAAAAACGACAAAACCCCTCTAGTGTATTTAAAACCTTGTTCTTTAAGTTTGCCGATTATGTAGAAACAAAATATGATAAATTGGTCGTTTTAAATCCAGATGAAGCGGCTTATTACAAATCCAATAATACCGTTACTATTCCCAATCCATTAACATTCTATCCGGAAACAATGGCTTCATTAGCCGAGCCCACTGTAATCGCTGCGGGCAGGATAGCACCTGTTAAACGCTATGACATACTAATAGATATTTGGAAACAGGTTCATAAAAAAAACAACACCCTAAAATTACACATTTATGGGGAAGGCGAACCCAATTATGTAGCAGGGTTGCAAAAACAAATTGAGCGCAAAAATTTATCTGAATCGGTGTTTTTAAAAGGCGCAACAAGCCACATACAGAATAAAATGCTTAGTTCATCGCTTTTTGTAATGACTTCTGATAATGAATGCTTTCCTTTGGTGCTATTAGAAGCGCAAGCCTGTGGTTTACCTATTGTGTCTCGAGATTCTCCCTATGGCCCAAGAAATATTATCAATACTCAGACAGGTGTCTTAATTAAAATGAACGATAGCGAAGGTTTTGCACAAGCCATTTTAGAATTGATGTCTAATGTGGAAAAACGTAAGGAGTTTGGAAGAAATGCAAGACTTCACGCTGTCAATTATAGTATTGGCAAAGTGATGGATCAATGGAATAATCTGTTTAATGAATTAAATCATGTCAAATAATGAGAACCATTTTATTTTTATTATATATGGGGTTGGTTAATAAATAAACTATTAAGCCGAATTTTAAAAGCCGAAAAAATGTAAAGCCGAATTGTATATTAAAATAACAAAAGCCAATGTTATTTTAAATACGCTATTTTAGTTTGAGGGAGAAAAAAACTAGCGCTAGTATAGATTAATCTTGTTTGCCTAAAACCGCTCTTTAATCGGCTTTGAGTTAAAAAATTAGTCTTAGACTTTTCAAACATAAAAAAAAAATAAGAAAATGCAACTTTTTTAATAAAAAAAGACGCACTTTAACGAAAAGATTAAATAATGGTGAGGTTTTACCGTAAGAGTCTATTTAGTTGTCGCTACTCTCCATAAACTTACGTTCCAATTCTGCTTGAAACTCTTCCATAACGGGGCGTACGGTACTTTCGGGCAAGTCGGCTATTTTAATGTACATTAAGCCATCTACCGCATTGTTAAATAAGGGGTCGACATTAAATGCGACCAAGCGTGCATTTTGTTTAATGTATTTTTTGAGTAGTACAGGCAAACGTAATGCCCCTGGTTCTATTTCATCAATAACCTTATCAAATTTGTTTAAATCGGCTTCGGTTTCATCAAAAACAAAATCTTTATCGGCATCCTTCAGCTTCACTTTAAATTCCTTTTTAGGATGTACATATTGGGCAATATATGGGTCGTAATAATGGGATTTCATAAACTCAATCATCAACGATTTTGAGAAGTTTGAAAACTGATTGCTAATACTCACGCCGCCAATTAAAAATTTGTGTTCTGGATGCCTTAATGTAATATGCACAATGCCTTTCCACAGTAAAAATAAAGGCATGGGTTTTTGTTGATACTCTTTAATGATGAATGCACGGCCCATTTCTATGGATTGGCTCATCATTTTATAAAGCTCCGGCTCGAACCTAAACAAATCCTGCAAATAAAAACCGTTGATACCATAGCGTTCAAAAATTTTAGAACCCAAGCCCATTCTGTAAGCACCGGCAATTAATTTATGGTCGTTATCCCAAAGAAACATGTGGTAATAATAAGTATCAAACGCATCTAAATCTATAGACTCGTTAGTGCCTTCGCCCACTTCCCTAAAGGTGATTTCACGTAACCTACCAATTTCCCTTAAAATATTTGGGATATCATCTGGTTTGGCAAAAAACACCTCATAGTTTTTACTTTGTAAAAGTCTAGAATCGTTTTTGCGAAGCCCTTCAACTTCTTTTTCCATAACATCCACATTTACGGGAGTTACGATGCGTTTCGGTATTTTAGGTGTTTTTAATGTAGATGAAATATTGTCTAAAATTTTTGATTTTTCTTCAAAAGAATTAGAAAGCATATAAGTTTTTCGCCTTAAGAATTCTGAAAACTCTTCAAGCGTTGTGTATTCTTTCTGATCGGCAACCGAAATAGGTTTTCCAATTCTCACTTTAATAACCCGGCGTTTTTGTGATAATACTTCTGAAGGTAATTTAGCCGTTCTTAAGGTGTCGCTAATCTTGGAAAGTTTATAAAACAAACGACTGTTTTTAGCATGGAAATAAATAGGAACTACGGGAACTTCAGCTTTTTTTACCAGTTTCATGGCGGCTTCTTCCCAGGGTCTATCAACCACTAATTTGCCATCTCTATATGTTGAAACTTCTCCTGCAGGGAAAATACCTAGAGGTGAACCACTTCTTAAATGTAAAATAGCGTTCTTAAAACCAGAGACACTGGATTTTACATCTTTTCGATCTTCAAAAGGGTTTACAGGCATAATATAAGGCTTCATAGGCTCTATACGATGTAGTAAAAAATTGGCAATAATTTTAAAATCCTTACGCCTTTCCAACATTAATTTTAAAAGTAAAATGCCATCAATACCACCTAATGGGTGATTCGAAACCGTAATATAAGCACCATCTTTTGGTAAGCGCTTTAAATCTTCTTCGGGGATTTCAAATTTAATTTGGAACTCATCTAAAATCTTATCCAGAAATTCAACATCTTTAAGATGCATATTTCTTCTGTAGAATTTATTGATAGTAGATATTTTTAAAACCTTCATTAATACCCAGCCAATAAACGTTCCTATAAAACCATAGTTATCAACGTTTATGACTTTGGCTATTTCTTTTGCTGAAACTAAACCTATATCTTCTTTTTTAGACATGCACAAACCTAATCATTTTTTTTCATTTTTCTCATTTCATGGCACTACTCTATATTAGTTTTTATTCTACAAAACCAGTTTGTATTAGAGAATAAAAATCTACAAAAAGCCTATGTAGTAACCATTTGAACTGTGCCCTCGGTAAGTTGTTTTAATAAAATGGTTTTGCCTTTTTCTAACTGATTGATGGCGTTTTCATTATAATGCCTGATGGTATAAAGCGACACATGTTCATGGCAGGTTACTTTGAATTTTGCTTTTAAATGAAGTAATAATTTGTCAAGATTATTATAAATATTATCCACACAAACAGAAAAACTGATGGCCGAATTTTGAATGACATCCACCTTCATTTTGTAAGTATGCAATAAGCTGAAAATTTCGCTGATATTTTCTTCAACGATATATGAAAAATCTAATGATGATAATGAAATTAAAACTTGGTCTTTTTTAACAATGAAGCAGGGGATGTTAGGTTCTATAACAAGCTCTTTTCCAACCATCGTTCCTGGTGCTTCGGGGTTTAAAAACGACTTAACATACAACGGAATTTCCTTTTGTTGCAAAGGTTGCAATGTTTTTGGATGAATCACCGAAGCTCCATAAAATGCCAATTCGATGGCTTCTCGATATGATATTTTGTTAAGCAATTGGGCATTTTCAAAATAACGCGGGTCAGCATTTAAAACGCCTGGCACGTCTTTCCAAATGGTTACGCTATCGGCATTTAAGCAATACGCATAAATGGCGGCGGTGTAATCACTACCTTCCCGACCTAAAGTCGTGGTAAAATTATTGGTATCACTACCAATAAATCCTTGTGTAATATTTAAAACAGACTTATTGAAATTTTTTGTGATTAGGTTTTGCGTGTCTTCCCAATTAACGTTGCCCCTTCTATAGTAATTGTCGGTTTTAATGTGTTCCCTCGCATCAACCCAATCGTTTTTTATGCCAATAAAATCGAAATATTCGCTTATAATAACGGTGGAAACCAACTCGCCATACCCAATTACTTGATCGTAAACAAAGCTGTAATCAGGAGACTTATTAACTTCTAAAAAACTACGCAATTCATCAAAAAGAGCAGCTGTTTTTTTAAATGAAGGATGTTTTTCATCATCGAATAAATCCAGCAAAATGGCATTATGATATTTTTTTACCTCTTGAATGGCACTGTGAAGTTCCTTTTTATTATTAAAATAATTGTTGATAACAACTTCAAGCGCATTGGTTGTTTTTCCCATGGCGGAAACCACAATCAATGTGTTTTTATAACCGACTTTTTGTAAAACCGAAGCCACATTTTTAACGCCATTGGCATCTTTTACAGAGGCTCCACCAAACTTAAATACTTGCATATTATAATTTTGAAATATAATCTTTTATGCCTTGTTCGCTAAGATGAACCACATTCCATTCTCGCAAGACGTTAGCACCTTTTTTTTCGTAAAAGGCTATCGCTGGTTCATTCCAATCCAATACTTCCCAATTAATACGTCTCACACCTAATTGGTGGCCATATTTTACAACTTCATCTAAAAGTGCTGTTCCTAATCCTGTGCCCCTTTTGTCTTCTCTTACAATTAAATCTTCCAGATGTAAAGCGCGTCCCTTCCAAGTGGAATATCGATTGTAAAATAATGCAATGCCTTCAATTTTAGAATCTATTTCACCAACAAAACATTCAAATTGAGGGAACTTACCAAAGCCATCATTTTCTAAATCGGTAATCGTAATTTGTACGGCATCAGGTTCTTTTTCGAAGATAGCCAACTCATTAATCAGTTGAAAAACTTCTGGCATATCTTCTTTTTTTGCTTTTCTAATTGTGAAACCCATAATATTTTTTGATTATTTCATCTGATAATCTTTATTTTTAAAATAAGTTCAGATGCTCTACCTAAAATTATTTTTTTGAAGCAAATTTTATTTTAGGTATTTCAAAGATAGTTTAAAGTTGCATATTTTACGGATGAATACAGGATGTTCAATAAAAGAGTAAACTTTTATAATGTAACAAATGCCATTAAGTTTAGTTGATCTCTGCCAGAGGTCTCAAAATATTGGTTCATATATCCAGCTTCCAATCTTATGTTCTCACTTAATTGATAACCAATGCCGCCATATAATCGATTTCTATCAAAAACAGTACTTTTGGTATTTAAAAAGAGTTCATTGTAAGCCGAAAAATAAAACGGACTCGTATTTTTAAAAGGAATATTTAAACCTAGAAAATACCGAAAACGCATTTTAAAATCATCTTCAATAAAACGCTGTTCAAATCGGTAACGGTGGTTCAACTTAACAGAACCTATGTTTTGGGATGAAATAAATTGCTGAAAAATTCTGTGTTCGTTAACAGTTAATTTATCATCACTATCATTAATGTAATTTTCAGATAGGATATAACCATAACCCAATAGAACATTATTTTTCCCTTCATTAAAAGTATATCCTAAACCTGTTCTTAAGAGTAATTGTTCTAAATCACCCATAGCATTATAGTTACGGTATTGTACTTCATGATGGATATTCCATTTTGAGTTTATTTTTTTATTTCCAAAATAAATTAACCAGTTTCCAAAATCGCTATCCTGTGCCCTTAAAAAGTTAGGTAGCGTTAAACATAACATTAACGCTACCATACCTATTTTCTTTTTCATGTGTAAATTCTATTGTTTTTCAATGGTCACATGCAATCGCTTAAGTTTGTTCGTTCGTATTAAAAATAAACTTATTTGGAGCGATTTCATAATATATTAAAAATCTACTTTTTCTTTATTCAAAGAATATGACTTCGCCTGTATTGATGTCATACATAGCGCCAATAATCAAAATTTCTCCATTCTTTTCCATTTCAGAAAGTATGGGGCTTTCCGCATGAATTCTATCTATTGTTAATTCTACATTTTTTTTAGCAACGGCATCAACAAACTCTAAATTTTTTGATGTTCTTAAACTTGGGTCTGATGGATCGGTTACCGCTTTAACAGCAGGTTTTATTTTACTGAGCATGGCTGTTAAATTACCTAGTTTGGCATCATCGCAAGCGCCTTTTACGGCACCACAACTGGTGTGTCCTAAAACAACAATTAATTTTGTGCCCGCTAGTTTGCTGGCAAATTCCATGCTTCCTAAAATATCTTCATTCACAAAATTTCCAGCGATTCTTACACTAAAAATATCTCCCAAACCTTGGTCAAAAACCAATTCTGCCGATACCCTTGAGTCTATACAACTTAAAATAGTTGCAAAAGGGAATTGCCCTTCACTGGTGTCGTTAACCTGTTCTAATAAATTACGGTTGGCTTTTAAGTTATTTTGAAATCTTAGATTACCTTCTTTTAAATATTGTAATGACTTTTGAGGCGTCATTGTTGCCTGTGTTTCTCTTGTATGTGCTTTCATTTTTATTTATGCCTTATATTTTAATTCTTCTAATTTTGGTCTTGTTGTAAAAAATTCTATGTAACTAGGCGGATTTTCAACAATGCCACGTTCAGATACTAACTTAACGGTAATGTTTCTTTCTTTGGCCTATCATAGTCTAAATATCTTGTTTTTCTAACATCGAGTTCTAAAAATGAGTTGTTAGGCAGTTTTTCTAACTCTTTAAGGATTGTTCCTTTGTTGATAAACGTCACTTCTTCAGCCAATGTCATTTTTATTCTTCCATCATCTACATCTTCACCTTCTTTATGTAAAAAGTGTGAGTTTTGATAACTCTTTATTAGAATAACTACAATACCTACTAAAAGTCCTAAACCTATTCCAACCAGTAAATCAGTAAAAACAATTCCTATGACGGTTACAAAAAATGGGATGGATTGCTTCCATCCTAGTTTGTACATTTTTTTGAATAATTCTGGTTTCGCAAGTTTGTAGCCTACAATTAATAAAATAGCGGCCAAAACCGATAAGGGAATCATGTTAAGGAGGCGAGGAATTAAAATGACGGAGATTAAAAGAAAAAAACCATGTAAAATTGCTGATAGTTTACTTGTTCCTCCAGATTGAATGTTGGCCGAGCTTCTTACGATAACTTGGGTAATAGGAAGTCCCCCAATTAAACCAGATATGATATTTCCTGTTCCTTGTGCCAATAACTCTCTGTTGGTAGGCGTTACATTTTTATGTGGATCTATTTTATCAGTAGCTTCTACACATAGCAGTGTTTCCAAGCTAGCAACTAGTGCAATGGTAAATGCTACAATCCAAACCTGATGATTTGTGATGACAGCAAAATTTGGGAAACTAAATTGGTTTATAAAGGATGCTGCATCTTCTGGTATGGGAACAGTTACTAAATGTTTTTGACTTATAGAAAGCAAATCACTATTTTTAAAAAGTATGAAAAATATAATTCCTAAAACTACTACTGTAAACGGGCCTTGTATTATCTGGAATATTTTATGCTTTTTGGATAATACTTTATCCCAGAATATTAAAAGGACTAAACTGATAATTCCAATTAGTGATGCGCCAGGATGTATATTATTTAATATATTGAAGAGTTCTGAAAAAGTATTTCCACCATCAATTTCTAAAAACGCAATATCCCAAGCAGATTCTTCGTCATAACCAAAAAAATTAGGAATCTGTTTTAAGATGATAATTATACCAATACCTGTTAGCATACCTTTAATTACCGAAGAAGGAAAGTAATACCCTATAATTCCTGCTTTTAAGACACCAAATATCAATTGCATGATACCTCCTAAAACAACGGCTACAAGAAAGTTTTCATAACTTCCCAGAGTACCAATGGCAGTTAAAACAATGGCAGCTAAACCTGCGGCAGGACCACTCACGCCAACTTTTGAGCCACTAAGGCCTCCAACGACGATACCGCCAATAATACCTGCAATTAAACCAGAGAACAAAGGAGCTCCACTTGCCAAGGCAATACCTAAACATAAAGGTAAAGCAACAAAGAATACAACGATACTTGCGGGCAAGTCGTTTTTAATAGTTTTAAACATATTATAATAGTAATTTGCTTTTGGTAATGAAACCAAAAGTTGTTAAACTTGATAAATTGACTTTTTAGAAGTCTGTAAAAGCAAAAATTATAATATGATTTGGTCTGGAGGAGGGGAAATTAAATTAAGATGAGGTATTGAATAGTTTTTAAACTGATAAGTAAAAAATTCATAAGGCTTCAAATTAAAATAGTTTGAAGCATCATTGTTTTGTGAAAAGAAAGTGACTGCTATTTTTGATTTAGAATTTTCTTCCTCTTCTGTTAAAGAGTAAATAATAGACGTGTCAATAGAATCATCCATAGCAGCGATTATAGATGGCGTAACAATTAGCGCCAAAAACATTACCGTAAAAGATATTGCAACTACTTTTTTATACATCTACATATTTTATATAAGCTCAAAGATAATATTTAACATTTCAAAAAATGTTAAATATTATCTAAAAAGGTTCTATTAATATGCAAAGCATAATTAAGAAGTAAATTAAACTCTAGGTAAATCGTTGTCGTCTTTTAATGGTAAATTTGAATATCCCATGAGGTATGTGTCTACATGGTGTGCGGCTTGTCTACCTTCAGAGATAGCCCAAACAATTAATGATTGTCCACGTCGCATATCACCTGCTGCAAAAACACCAGGAATATTTGTTGCATAATCTTTGGTTGTGGCTTGAATATTGGTTCTAAAATCCATATCAATTCCAAGCTGCTCTGCAATGGTTTTTTCAGCACCAGTAAAACCTAATGCCAATAAAGCCAATTCACAATCCCAGGTTTTTTCAGTATTAGGAATTTCTTTTAATTCTGGTCTTTGTCCAGGTTTAAAAACCCATTCTACTTCGGTTGTAACTAAGCCTGTTAAATTACCGTTTTTATCACCCAAAAATTCTTTTGTTGAAATACTAAAAAATCGCTCAACACCTTCTTTATGGGAAGTGCTAGTACGTAAGCGCATTGGCCAATAAGGCCAAGGTTGATCGGCTGGTCTTCCAGTGGTTGGTTTAGGAAGGATTTCAAAATTTACTACAGATTTTGCGCCATGTCTGTTAGATGTGCCTATACAATCTGAACCGGTATCTCCACCACCAATAACAATAACGTTTTTATCTTTAGCTGTTAGAATTTCATCAAACTCGGTAATACCGTCAACACGTTTATTGTTTTGCTTTAAGAAGTCCATAGCTTGATGTACGCCTTTTAGGTCAGCACCTTTAATTGGCATGCCCCGTCTTACGGTTGCACCACCACAAAGCACAATAGCATCAAATGCTTCTTTTAAGGTGTTGGCATCAATATCTACACCAACATGTGTATTGGTTTTAAACGTAATGCCTTCTTCTTCTAAAACAGCAATTCTTCTATCAATAACCTGTTTTTCCAATTTAAAATCTGGAATGCCATAGCGTAGTAAGCCACCAACTTTAGCATCGCGCTCAAAAACGGTCACTAAATGGCCTGCTCTATTTAATTGCTGAGCGGCAGCCAATCCAGATGGGCCAGAACCAATGACAGCTACAGATTTACCCGTTCTGGTTTGTGGCGGTTTTGCTGTAATCCAACCTTCTTTAAAAGCGGTTTCAACAATATTTTTTTCAATATTTTCTATAGTTACAGGATCTTCATTAATACCAAGTACACAAGCTTCTTCGCATGGCGCAGGGCATAATCTGCCTGTAAACTCAGGAAAATTATTGGTAGAATGTAATATTTTGGCAGCTTCTTTCCATTTGCCTTTGTAAACGTTGTCGTTAAAATCAGGGATTAAATTCCCTAGCGGACAACCACTATGGCAAAACGGAATACCACAATCCATACAACGAGCACCTTGATTTTTCAAGGCTTTCTCGTCCATAGGAATGGTAAATTCCTTATAATTTTTAAGTCTGTTTTCTACAGCATCGTACTGTTCAACCTCTCTTTCATATTCCAAAAATCCCGTGATCTTTCCCATATTCTATTAAAGTGTTATAAGGTTTTCTTTTTCTAATCTAATTAAAGCTTGTCTGTATTCTTCTGGAAGTACTTTAATGAATTTTGGTAATTCAGTTTCCCATTTTTCCAGAATACGTTGTGCTTGAGGACTCAAAGTATAATTATAATGGTTTTCAATCAGTCCTTTTAATATTGTAATATCAGCCGGTTCTATAACTGGGTCTAAATTTAAACCTTCAGTATTACATTGCTTTTTGAATGTATTTTTAGAATCGTAGATATAAGCGATACCACCACTCATACCGGCACCAAAGTTTCTTCCAACCTCTCCAAGAATAACGGCAATACCTCCTGTCATATATTCACAACCATGGTCGCCAATACCTTCAACAACCGCTTTAGCTCCTGAGTTTCTTACGCAAAAACGCTCGCCTGCTTTACCATTTATGTAAATTTCTCCAGATGTTGCACCATATAAGGCAACGTTCCCAATAATAACATTATCTTCTGGAACAATAGTGGCTTCTTCTGGTACTTTGACAATTAACTTGGCACCAGAAAGTCCTTTTCCAAGGTAATCATTTGTGTTTCCGCTAACCACCAATGTTAGTCCATTCGTTGCGAATGCTCCGAAACTTTGACCCGCAGAACCAGTAAAATTGACTTTTAGAGTGTTTTCTGGCAATCCTTGCGCACCATAAATTTTAGAAATTTCATTACTTAAAATGGCCCCAAAGGCACGATCCATATTATTGATTTTAGAATCAAGAACGATTTTTTCCTTTCTAAAAATAGCAGGATGCGCTTGGTTTATGATTTTAAAATCCAATGCTTTCTCCAATTGATGATCTTGTTGTTCGGTATGATGAAGTACCGTTCCTTTTGATACAGGAATTTGATAAAGAATAGGAGATAAATCAATACCTAAAGCTTTATAGTGGTTTATAGTTTTATTTCGGTTAAGTTTTTGTACTTGACCAACCATTTCGTTGACGGTTCTAAAACCAAGTTGAGCCATAATCTCTCTTAATTCTTGAGCCACAAAATACATGAAGTTAACTACATGCTCTGGTTGCCCTTTGAATTTTTTACGTAATTCTGGATTTTGGGTTGCGATACCGACTGGACAAGTATTCAAATGGCAAACGCGCATCATGATACAGCCAGAAGCTACTAAAGGCGCGGTAGCAAAACCAAATTCTTCGGCTCCAAGTAAGCAAGCAATCGCAACGTCTCTTCCCGTTTTCAATTGTCCGTCGCATTCAACCACAATACGATTTCGTAAGTTGTTCATTACCAAGGTTTGTTGTGCTTCGGCAAGTCCTAATTCCCAAGGTAAACCAGCATGTTTTAAAGACGTTAAAGGAGAGGCTCCAGTACCACCATCATGTCCAGAAATCAATACCACATCGGCTTTCGCTTTTGCAACACCAGCAGCAACGGTACCAACACCAACTTCGGATACTAACTTCACATTGATTCGAGCGTCTCTGTTGGCCGATTTTAAATCATATATTAACTGAGATAAATCTTCAATAGAATAAATATCGTGATGCGGTGGCGGTGAAATTAATCCCACATAAGGGGTTGAATTTCTTGTTTTAGCAATACTTGGATTTACTTTTGGTCCAGGTAATTGGCCGCCCTCACCAGGCTTCGCGCCTTGAGCCATTTTAATCTGTATTTCAGAAGCGTTGGTAAGGTAATTTGAAGTCACTCCAAATCGACCAGATGCTACTTGTTTGATAGCACTATTTTTCCAATCGCCATTAGCATCTTTATAGAAGCGTTCTTCATCTTCGCCACCTTCACCGGAATTACTTTTACCACCAATTCTGTTCATGGCAATGGCTAAATTCTCGTGCGCTTCTTTACTGATGGAACCATAAGACATGGCACCCGTTTTGAATCGTTTTACTATGTTAGTCCAAGGCTCTACTTCATCAATGGGGATTGGGTCGTAATTTGTAAATTCAAACAAACCTCTAATGGTCATTAATTGTTTTGCTTGATTGTTTACCAATTCTGAATATTCTTTATAAGAACTCGGTTTATTGTCCCTTACCGATTCTTGAAGTTTAGCGATGGTTAACGGGTTAAACATATGCGCTTCGCCATTTCGTCTCCATCTGTATTGTCCGCCAACTTCTAATTCTAAGTCGGCTGCAATCTCTCTTTCTTTATAGGCGTTTGAATAACGTTTATTAATTTCCTTTTCAATTTCATGCAAACCAATACCTTGAATTCTGGTTGCCGTATTTGGGAAATATTTATTTACAACGTTGGTGTTAATACCAATACATTCAAATAATTGAGAACCTCTGTATGAGTTAAGCGTAGAGATTCCAATTTTATTCATGACTTTTAAAATACCTTTTCCAACCGCTTTATTGTAGTTTTCTACGGCTTTTTCGGCATCAATAGTAGCGTCAACCTCACTAATTTTATCTTCAATAATCTCATTTACCATGTACGGATTAATGGCACTAGCTCCATAACCGAACAGTAAGGCAAAATGATGTACTTCACGTGGTTCTGCAGATTCAACAATAAGGCTTACTTTTGAACGTTTGCCTAAAGTTCTTAAAGCACTATTTACATATGAACAAGCTAGTAATGCAGGAATAGGTGCTTTGTCCTTGCTAACATCCCTGTCCGATAAAATCACAATATTAGAGCCTTCATCAATAGCTTTTGAAACGGCTTCTAGAACATTATCAAGAGCCTCCTCTAAACCATTATGGCCTCTTTTTACATCATATAAAATGGAGATGGATGTTGCTTTAAATCCGTTTTTGGTGAAGCTTTTTATTTTGTCTAAATCCTGTTTGGAAATCACAGGGTTTTTAATTTTTAATTTTCTAGCGTGCTTTTCGTTAACATCAAAAATGTTAGTGTCACTGCCAAGCGTTAAACTAATATCTGTTATCAACTCTTCACGAATCCCGTCCAATGGCGGATTGGTAACTTGAGCAAATAATTGTTTGAAATAGTTATAAATTAATTGAGGTTTTTCAGAAAGTACGGCAATAGGCGTGTCTGTACCCATAGAACCAATAGGCTCGTAAGCACTTTTTGCCATTGGTAAAATAATGGTATTGATATCTTCTTCCGTATAACCAAAAATAACCTGTCTTTTTGTTAGGTTTTCTTCATTGAAGAATACAGGACAATCATTATAAGGTATATTTCTAAGATGTACTAAATTGTCGTCCAACCATTTTTTATATGGATGTTTGGAAGCTATATTTTCCTTAATCTCTTCGTCGTTAACAATACGGCCTTCGTTCATATTTACCAAGAACATTTTTCCTGGTTCGAGTCTGCCATGATGTTGTACGTTTTTTGGCTCCACTTCAATAACGCCAGTTTCAGAAGACATGATAACATAGCCATCTTTTGTAACGGTATATCTGGAAGGACGAAGACCATTTCTGTCTAATACAGCTCCAATATAATTTCCATCTGTGAACGGAATAGACGCAGGGCCATCCCAAGGCTCCATAAGGCAGGAGTTAAATTCGTAAAATGCTTTTTTGGCCTCAGACATGTCTGGGTTTTTCTCCCAAGCCTCTGGCACTAGCATCATCATAACTTCTGGCAACGAACGGCCTGTCATTATTAACAATTCCACAACCATATCCATGGAAGCAGAATCCGATTTTCCAGGAAGTACAATTGGCAAAATATTTTTTATTTCACTACCAAACCATTTGCTTTCCATTAGTTCCTGACGTGAAAACATTCTGGCAACATTCCCCCTCAACGTATTAATTTCGCCATTATGGCACATATATCTAAACGGCTGCGCCAAATCCCAAGTCGGGAAGGTGTTTGTTGAAAAACGTTGGTGTACCAAAGCTAATCTGGTAACAAACAAAGGATCGTTTAAATCTTTATAGAAAAGCTTAATATCTTCAGGAACTAAAAGTCCTTTATATATAATGATTTTAGTCGATAAACTTGGCAAGTAAAAATAAGAGCTTTCAGAAAGTTTAGAACTGTAAATTTCATGCTCTGCTTTTTTTCTGGCAATAAATATTTTCAAGTTGAACTGAAATTCATCTTGGGTATCATCATCTTTCCCTACGAATATCTGTTTAACGGCGGGCTGGGTTTTCGCGGCTATTTCACCTAATACAGATTCATCAAGAGGCACATCTCTCCAGCCTATAACTTTTAGGCCTTGTTCCTTGATGTGTTTTTCAAGAATACCAATAGAGTATGCTTGTTGATTTATTTTTTTAGGTAAAAACACATTACTAACGGCGTAATTACCAGCTTCGGGGAGTTTGAATTTACAATTCGCAACAAAGAAATCGTGGGGAATATCAATTAAAATACCAGCACCATCTCCAGTTCTTCCATCAGCACTTACAGCTCCCCTGTGTTCTAATTTTTCAAGAATTTCTAATGCCTTGTGTATGATGTCATTAGATTTAATTCCTTTAAGACTACAAATAAAACCTGCCCCACAATTATCGTGTTCAAATTCAGGTAAATACATTCCTTGTTTCTTCAGCATAATCAACTAAATATTTGATTTAAAAACGTGACTTAAT
>NCDW01000047.1 GCA_002280395.1 Flavobacteriales bacterium 32-35-8 | reverse complement strand
AAATAAACTGAAGGATTCTATCAATGCAATGTATATTAGTCATCAATTGGGCTATTTATATCATATAAAAAGAGAAAATAATGACAGTGCCTATTATTATAATTACAATGCCTTAAGATATTTTAAAAACACCACTTTTTCTATATTGGTGAAACATAAATTGACTCAAGCAAATATTTTAAATAATATAGCCAATCTACAAAAGGACGAACAAGATTACTTGGGGAGTCAAACCACAACTATACAGCAGATTAACTTAATTTTATCACTTGCAGATAGCCAAGAAAACAGAGAGTTATTGTCTGATGCCTATAATTTATTGGGGGTGAACTTAAGAAGACTTAAAGAATATAATAAGGCATTGGAATACTTTCAAAAATCAATAGACATTAGTAAAGGAACGCTTTATGAATATGTAAATAAATTGTACGCAAAAATAAACATAGCTGAAGTTTATAAAGAAATAGGTGACTATAAAAAGGTTTTTGACATATATGATGAATTACTTGAAGACCCTGACCTATTCAAAAAAGACGCTAATGGCTTTGCTACTATATTATCTAATTATGCATATACTTTGTTCTTAACAAAAGAAAAAAGCACAACAAAAATAGATTCTTTTTTCACCAAGGCCCATCAAATCTTTGAGGATTTACAATTGCCCTACGAACTATCCGCAAGCAGTAATGATATGTCCGAATTCTATTATTCCATTAACGAAAAAGATAAAGCCCTTTCTTTTGCCGAAAAGTCATATAGGATAAGCAATAGTATTCAGTTATATGAAGAAGAATTACGTGCCCTAAAACAACTTTCGAAGCTAAAAGAGGGTGATGAGGGCAAAGCCTATTTATATGAATACATAGCACTTAATGACAGTTTAATAGCCAACGAGCGGGCCAACAGAAACAAATTTGCCCGAATACAATTTGAGACCGATGAATATATAAAAGCGACCGAACGCTTAAGTACACAAAACATATTAATATCCATTATAGCGGTCATTCTTACACTAAGTATGGGATTACTATATTTTATAAGGCTGCAACAAGGAAAGCATCAAAAGCTTCTTTTTGACAAAGAGCAACAAGAGGCCAACCAAGAAATTTACAGTTTAATGCTTAGGCAGCAAGCCAAATTAGAGGAGGGCAGAATGCAGGAGCGTCATAGAATAGCAGAAGATTTACATGATGGTATATTAAGTCAGTTACTAGGCACCCGAATGAATCTGGGCTTTTTGGACATAAAAGGCGATAAAGACACCTTAGAGGATTATCAACGGTTTTTAAACGAAATTCAAAAGATTGAAAAAGAAATCAGATTATTATCTCACGAACTCAAAGGAGATGAGGCCCTAACAAAAACAAATTTCGAATCAATAATGGATCACTATTTAAAAACCCAAAGCCTTGTAGGTCATTTTAAATATGAACTTATAAATAAAGGTATTTTATTTGATAGCATTAATGATTTTACAAAAGTTAATATGTATAGAATCCTTCAAGAAGCAATACAAAATATTATTAAACATGCAAAAGCCAATCAAGTTTGGATTCATTTTTATTTAGAAGCAAAACAGTTAAATTTGATTATTGAAGATGACGGAGTGGGTTTTGATGTTCAAGGTGACAAAAAAGGTATTGGCTTAAAAAACATAGCATCAAGAGTTCAAAAGCTAAAGGGTTCTTATAAAATTGAGTCCATACCAAATAAAAAAACCTTAATTCACATAATTGTCCCTGTTTAATTTTTTTAGTTATGAATGCATATCATGTTTTAATTATTGAAGATCATCCACTGATAACAGAAGCGTATAAAAAAGCATTCTCTCAAATTAGCTTAAAAAACACCAAATTAAGTTTCATAATTAGTACAGCAAATAATTGTGATGAAGCATACTTAAAGATTAATGACGCTTCAAAGCAACAAGGATTTGATATTATTATTTTAGATATTAAATTACCACCATCTATAGAAGGAAACTTATTGTCTGGCGAAGATTTAGGGCTTAAAATAATAGAACTTTTGCCCGATTCCAAAATAGTGGTATCAACGACATTTAATGACAATTATAGAATTAATTCTATTTTTAAAAGCTTAAACCCAGAAGGATTTTTAATAAAGAACGATTTAAATCCTAAAGAACTGGTTTTGGCTATTGAATCCATAATCGATGGGAAACCATATTATAGTAAATCGGTCATTGAATTAATGCGTAAGTTAACGTCCAATGATTTTTTAATAGACGCTATTGATAGAAAGTTATTATATGAATTATCCAAAGGCACAAAAATGAGTCAGTTGCCAGAGATCATACCGTTGTCCATCTCAGCATTAGAAAAAAGAAAACGTGTCCTTAAAGAAATTTTTAATTTAGCCGATAAAGAAGATAGAGATCTTTTTAGAATTGCAGAGGAAAAAGGTTTTATCTAACTATTTACGTGTATTTGGCGGTGTAATTACGGAACAGCCTTACTTATTTTGAGGAAAAACCTTTGACGTTATAACCACTTACCATTTATATTTGAGCGCTATTAATAATCGAGAATATATAAAACTCTCGAATACATTGCTTATCAACTAATAATGAGGGAGATTTCAAAAAGCGGTATGATAAATTATCATACCGCTTCATTTTTTTAATCATTCAGTTTTAAAACAGCCATAAATGCCTGTTGTGGAATTTCTACATTTCCTACTTGGCGCATGCGTTTTTTACCTTTTTTCTGTTTTTCAAGAAGTTTGCGTTTACGGGATATATCACCACCATAACATTTGGCCGTAACATCTTTACGCAAGGCTTTTATGGTTTCCCGCGAAATAATTTTGGCACCAACGGCTGCTTGAATAGGAATATCGAATTGCTGGCGTGGAATAAGTTCCTTCAACTTTTCACACATTTTTTTGCCAATATTCTGTGCGTTATCGGCATGGATTAATGCAGAAAGCGCATCAACAGGTTGGGAATTCAATAAAATATCCAATCTAACCAATTTGGAAACTTTCATTCCTATGGGGTGATAATCAAAAGAAGCATATCCTTTTGAAACTGTTTTTAAACGGTCATAAAAATCGAATACAATTTCCGCTAGGGGCATTTCAAAAGTTAATTCTACACGCTCTGGTGTTAAATAGGTTTGTCCGGAAACAATTCCTCGTTTTTCAATACAAAGGGACATAACGTTTCCAACAAAATCAGATTTTGTGATGATGGTTGCTTTTATATAAGGTTCTTCAACGCGATTTACGGTTGTTGGTTCTGGTAAATCAGACGGGTTGTTAACCACAAAAGGCACATCAGGATTTTTATTGGTATAAGCATTGTAAGATACGTTGGGAACTGTTGTAATAACGGTCATATCAAATTCGCGTTCTAAACGCTCTTGAACAATTTCCATGTGAAGCATTCCTAAAAATCCACAACGGAAACCAAAACCTAAAGCAGCCGAACTTTCTGGAATAAATACCAACGACGCATCGTTTAATTGTAATTTTTCCATAGAACTTCTTAGCTCTTCATAATCTTCTGTATCAACGGGATAAATACCCGCGAAAACCATGGGTTTTACATCTTCAAAACCCTCAACAATATTGGTGGTTGGTTTTGCAAAATCGGTAATGGTATCGCCTACTTTTACTTCTTTGGCGGTTTTAATGCCTGTAATTAAATAACCAACATCGCCTGTTTTCACGCTTTGTTTGGGGACTTGACTTAGCTTTAAGGTGCCAACTTCATCGGCATAATATTCCTTATCTGTGGCAACAAATTTAATTTTTTGTCCTTTTTTAATTTCACCATTAAACACCCTAAAATAAGTTTCAATACCTCTAAAAGAGTTATAAACCGAATCAAAAATCAATGCTTGAAGCGGTGCGTCTGGGTCGCCTTTAGGAGCCGGGATACGCTCAATGATGGCGGCTAAAATATTATCGACACCAAAACCTGTTTTTCCACTGGCGTGAATGATATCTTCTGGTTTACAGCCCAATAAATCCACAATATCATCGGTAACTTCTTCGGGGTTGGCACTTGGTAAATCTACTTTATTAAGAATTGGGATGATTTCTAAATCGTTTTCCAAAGCCAAATATAAATTGGAAATGGTTTGCGCTTGAATACTTTGCGCAGCATCAACAATTAGTAAAGCCCCTTCGCAAGCGGCAATAGAACGTGACACTTCGTAACTAAAATCGACGTGGCCAGGGGTGTCAATAAGGTTTAAAATATATTCCTCACCTTTATAGGTATATTCCATTTGGATGGCGTGCGATTTTATGGTAATACCACGTTCGCGCTCCAAGTCCATATTATCTAAAAGTTGGTCTTGTTTCTCTCTTTCAGTTACCGAACCGGTAAAATCCAATAAACGGTCTGCAAGCGTACTTTTTCCGTGATCTATATGTGCAATGATGCAAAAGTTTCTAATGTTCTTCATAAAAGTAATCTACACCTAGATTTAATTTGCAAATATAGATGTTTTTATCTGCAAATATCTGGTTTTTAAAACATGATATCCTTAGTTTTAGTTAGATAAAATAAAAACACTAATTTTGCACAAAAATTAATTACTTGGTAAAAATAGGTAACATAGAACTTCCCGATTTTCCATTGCTTTTAGCCCCAATGGAAGATGTAAGCGACCCGCCGTTTCGTGCCTTGTGCAAGGAACAAGGTGCCGATGTGGTTTACACCGAGTTTGTGTCAAGTGAAGGTTTGATTCGTAATGCTGCCAAAAGTATTATGAAGTTGGATATTTATGAAAGAGAACGCCCAGTTGGCATTCAAATATTTGGCGCCAATTTGGAAAGTATGCTCCAAACTATTGATATTGTTGAGAAATCCAATCCAGATATTATTGATATTAATTTTGGTTGTCCTGTAAAAAAAGTAGTAAGCAAAGGTGCTGGCGCAGGCATTTTAAAAGATGTTTGCTTGATGGAACAACTGACTGCCGAAATCGTAAAGCGTACCAACATTCCTATAACCGTAAAAACACGTTTGGGCTGGGATCATGATTCCATACGGATTGTTGAAGTGGCTGAAAGATTGCAGGATGTGGGTTGTAAAGCCATTGCCATTCACGGTCGTACACGTGCTCAGATGTACAAAGGAAATGCGGATTGGAAACCCATTGCTGAAGTTAAAAATAACCCAAGAATGCACATTCCTGTATTTGGAAATGGTGATGTGGATACCCCAGAAAAAGCCATGGAAATGCGTGATGTTTACGGACTCGATGGTGCCATGATTGGACGCGCCAGCATTGGAAATCCTTGGTTTTTTAAACAGGTAAAACATTTTTTTAAAACAGGCGAACATTTGGAGCCAATCTCAATTGAAGAACGTGTGGATGCCGCCCGTAGACATTTACAAATGGCAATCGATTGGAAAGGTGAAACCTTAGGCGTATTTGAAACCCGCAGACATTATACCAACTACTTTAAAAATATTCCTCACTTTAAGGAATTAAGAACTAAAATGGTCACTAGCGATGATGCTGCCGATGTATTCGCTGCTTTTGATGAGGTTCTTGAACAGTTTTCTGATTATCAGTTTACTGAGTAATTCAAATTAGTGATGTTCTACAAGGTTTTTTGTGATTCTTACGGAAGCAATTTTTGATGCTATCACACCTAATATTGAAATAGTAACAAATACAACCAACACATTTATCGCTTTAATGGTAATAGGATAGGGAAGACTTGGCGTAATGTAAATTTTAAGAAATTCTGGTCCGTAAAGTTGATTTAATGTAAGCAATAATCCCATTAAAATACCAATACTGCCTCCAACAATACTCATTAAACTTCCTTGGTAAAAGAATATTTTCCGAATGTCCTTGAGGGTTGCTCCCATATTGAAAAGCGTGCTTAATGTTTTCTTTTTATCTAAAATCATCATGATTATAGAACCAATCACATTAAACAAAGCAATAATTAACACCAAAGTGAATATTAAATACACCGCTAAATTTTCAGTATTTAACATTTTATAAAGCTTATCATTCAGTTGCTCCCTGGTTTTTAAAACAACTTTATCGCCTAAAGCCGATTGTATTTCCGCCATTACCGCGTTTCTATCAACACCATTTTTCAACTTAAATTCTATGGCAGATATTTGATTGGGTTTATAATTCAACAAATATTCAACCAAGCTAATGGGCGCAAATATGTACGTATCGTTTAAGGTTTCATTAATATCAAAAATCCCAACGTTAATGGTGTTTATAGAACTGTAAGCATTTTTTATGGAGGTAATTTGTCCTTTTCCGGGTTTGGGAACATATATGGTTACAGCTTTGGCATAATCTAAAACACCTAAAGATAAATTGGACGAAATGCCCCAGCCCACAACTATTTGATTGCTATCCTGTTCAAACCATTCACCTTGTACAATAACGGAATCTATAGTATTTACTTGCTGAAACTGCTCATCAACACCTTTAATGGTTGCCAAATAGTTTTTTTCATCAAAGCCAATAATAACACGCTCTTCAATAATTTTTGAGTAAGAAGCGATAGCACCTATATTGTTTAATTTTGAAATATCTTCATCGCTCAAAATAAAAGACTTGCCCTTAGCCGTTTCCGCTTTTAAATCGGGGTCAACAATGGTGGAAAATTGTAGCGTGAAATCTTTTAAGCCAGCAAAACCAGACAGTACAACAAATAGGGAAGCAGCTCCTAGAATAACCCCAACCGCAGCAATAATGGTAATAAAATTAATAGCGTTGTTACTGCTTTTAGAGCGCAGATACCGTTTTGCTATGTATAATGGGAAGTTCAATAATTAAGTTTTCTTTCTTTTTTCTAAAATACTTGGGTCTTTAATAGGGTTTTCGTTTCCTTTTAAAGATTTTTCAATCTGGTCGATATATTCTAAAGAGTCATCTACAAAAAACTCCAAATGAGGCATGCGTCTTAATTGGTGTTTGGTACGTTGCGCCAATTCATGCCTGATTAAAGGCGTATTAGATTTGATGCCGACCAAAAGTTCTTTGGCTTTATCATTTGGAAAAATACTTAAATATACTTTGGCAACCGATAAATCTACCGTTACCTTTACTTTAGAAACTGAAATTAATATACCTTGCATACCGCCTTGTGTGGCAGCACTTTGCAACACATCCACCAAATCGCGTTGCAATACCGAACCTATTTTTTTTTGTCTTTGACTTTCCTCTACGTTGCTCATTTATTACCTATTAAGGTTTATACCGCAAAAATACGGGATATTTAAAGATAAGTTTACTTTTAGTCTCAAAATTTGTATCTTACTTAAAATGGATTTACAATGAAGCATATAGAACATATAGGAATAGCCGTTAAAAGCTTAGATGATGCCAATAAATTATATACCAAACTTTTTGGTAAACCATCCTATAAAACAGAAGTAGTGGAAAGCGAAAGCGTTAAAACGTCTTTTTTTAAAGTCGGAAACAATAAAATTGAGTTGTTGGAAGCTATGGAAGAAGATAGTATCATAGCCAAGTTTATAGAGAAAAAAGGAGAGGGCATTCACCATATTGCTTTTGAGGTTGAAAACATTAATGAAGAAATAAAACGATTAAAAAACGAAGGCTTTGTTATTTTAAGCGATGTGCCAAAACAAGGGGCTGATAATAAGCTGGTAGTTTTTTTACATCCCAAAAGCACGAATGGTGTATTGATAGAGCTTTGTCAAGAAATTATTTAAACGAATTATTTTCTTGTGGAGTTATAAAATTAGTATTAAATTCGCGTCCAATTTCGGTCCTATAGCTCAGTTGGTTAGAGCACCTGACTCATAATCAGGTGGTCCCTGGTTCGAGCCCAGGTGGGACCACGTTCAGAATCAAGCACTTACAAAGTTATAGTAGGTGCTTTTTTATTTTCAACTTCCCAAAAATTCTTGATACCATTTTCCAGAAGCCTTCACAATACGCTTCTGACTTTCAAAATCGGTGTAAACCAATCCGAATCTAGGGTGGTAACCTTCTGCCCATTCAAAATTATCGGTAAAGGTCCACACAAAGTAGCCTTCAACATTAAATCCATCTTTTTTGGCTTTATAAACCTCTTCTAAATGTGATTGTAAGTAATGAAGTCTGTCGACATCTTCTACTTTGCCATCCATTAGAATATCAGTAAAAGCAGCACCATTTTCGGTAATGATAATCTTTTTAACCCCACTATATTGGCTAAATTGTTTAATCATGTTGTAGATACTCGGTGGATACACCTCCCAATTCATCAAAGTAGTTTTGACGTTCCGTTTTGACGCTGATACTATTTTAGCTCGTAAATAGGGTACCAACCAACTGTGCATTACCATTTCCCGAGTGTAATTCTGAACGCCAATAAAGTCGAAATCGAATGCAGCGTTTTTTAAATCGTTTGGTTTAATATAAGCTTCCATGCGTTTTAAAACAGGAACATCTTCTGTTGGATAGCCTAAACCTAACGACGGTTCAATAAAAAGTCGGTTTAACAAGGCATCCGCTTTTTTTGCTGCCAAAATATCTCTCGGTGTATTTCTATAAGTTGTTATTTGGGAGCATGAAAAGGTAGTACCAATAAATGCATTTGGCACTAAATCACGTAATATTCTACCGCCAGCAGCTTGACACAATACAGCATGATGAATGGCGGGCAAAAAGTTTTTCAAGCCTTTATAACCGGGTGCATGCACGCCTAAAAAGTAACCAGCTCCAGTAAAAACCATGGGTTCATTTAAAACCATCCAGTTTTTAACGCGATCACCAAAATGGGAGGCACAAACTTTTACATAATTTTCAAACCAAGTAACAACACCCCTGTTCGTCCAACCGCCTTTGTTTTGAAGTGCTTGAGGTAAATCCCAGTGATATAGCGTTACCCATGGCGTGATGCCAGATTCTAAACAGAAGTCAATGACTTTATTATAATAATCAATACCTGCTTGACTCACGTTTCCTATGCCATTGGGGATGATGCGCGACCATGCCAATGAAAACCGGAAGTTTTTAATGTTCATGGATTTCATTAATATAATATCCTCCTCAAATTTATTATAGAAATCGCAGGCTATTTGTCCGTGATGGTTATTAAACGTATTTCCTTTTTTAGCTGTGAACTGGTCCCAAATGGAAGCACCTTTATCATGAACACTATGGGCACCTTCAATTTGATAGGCAGCGGTTGAGACTCCAAAAACAAAATCTTTTCCGAAATCTTGAGTTTTTAAGTTGAAGTTTGTTTGGGGATGGTTAAAATCCATAAAGTTTTTTGAATAGTTTTTGACACGATTTTCTTTACTGACTTCGACTGCGCTCAGTCTGACAGAAAATCGAACGGGCAGTCGTTGTGTTATAGATTTTCTTCTAGTATTTTATCTATAATTTGTTCAGTGATATCTGGATAATCTACGTTAACAATCGTGTCATTTTCTATCCAATCTTGAATGTTTTTGATATATTTCTTTTTAAAGGATTTTATAACAGACACGCCCATATCTTTTAAAGCTGCCGCATTACATTGTTGTTCATATTGCCCTTTCATGGGGATGACCAACAATTTCTTTTTCATAAAAAGGGCTTCGGCAGGCGTTTCAAAACCTGCACCACAAAAAATGCCTTTACTGGTTGCCATACTCGTTACAAAAGCCTCATTGGTAATGGGTTGTACCGTGATATTCTTATTTGTAATTGTTTTTTTATTGTGTTTTGAAAAGACTTCCCAAGTCACATCTTCAATTTTTGATAAGATGTTCAGTATTTTTTCATCATCATAAGACGGTAAATAAACTGTGTAATGGTCGCCCGCTGTGCAATTTGCCAATCGAATATCTTGTCTGATGACTGGCGTAAATATAGTGTCTTCATAAGACTTAAAATGAAACCCATATTGTTTGGTTGTTGGCGCATATTTTTTAAGGATGAGCTTGCCCAAAGCGTCTTTCTTTTTGGGTTTTGGCGCGTTAGGTGCTAATACGGCGGATTGATGACTTAAACTAACACACGGTATTTTTTTTAATTTACAGGCCCAAGCCGACACCGGTTCAAAATCATTAATGATTAAATCGTAATTCTCTACGGGAAGATTGGTTATCTCCTTATGAAGTCGCATGGTTTTAGCCTTAAAATAGGTTTTCCAAACATCCACACCGCCTTTTTTGCCGAAGATGAAACTCAATCCTTTTAATTGATAGGTGATGGCATAGGGCAAATTAATATCCGCCTGCGTACCACTAACAAGAATATCCAATTCAACGCCTTTTTTTTGTAAAATGGGAATAATATCGCGCGCTCTGCTTAAATGGCCGTTGCCGGTACCTTGAATGGCATATAGTATTTTCATTTGGGGCTAATTATAACACGTTTGTTTTGGACTGTTTCGGCTCGGTTTGAAACTCTTTCATTAAATTTTGAAACAAATCCTTGGTTTCCAATAGTTCTTCGTCTCCATCATCTTCATCCGTATGGGTATCATCAACCATTAAATTATCTTTAAAACTATATAAATGCCAAGTGTTATCATAATATTCCAAAGCGGTTAAATTTTCAACCCAATCGCCGGAATTCAAATACATCACAGAGCCTTCTGGCGTTTCTATTTTTTTTATTTCTGGCTGATGGATGTGTCCGCAAACCACATAATCATACGCGTTTTCTATGGCTATATCGGCAGCGATTTTTTCAAAATTATTGATGAATTTTACGGCCGATTTCACGCTATTCTTTATTTTTTTAGACATCGAAATGGGGCCTCTACCAAATTTAGAAGCCAAAAAGTTGATAGCACTATTCAATAAAATTAACGAATCGTAACCTACAGCACCCAATTTTGCAATGTATTTGGAATGTTGCATGGTCACATCAAACACATCGCCGTGAAACACCCAAGTTTTTTTACCATCCAGTTCCAGCAATTCTTTGTTAGAAATACTGAACGTACCCAATTGAAACCCGACAAATTTCCGAAGCATTTCATCGTGGTTTCCTGTGATGTAATTCACTTCCACACCTTTGGATATTAAAGCCGTAATGTGTTTGATGACCTTCATGTGCGATTTGGGCCAATAGCGTTTGCTAAACTGCCAAATATCTATAATATCGCCGTTTAGAATGATACGTTCTGGCTTAACGGACTTTAAATATTTTAATAATTCTTTGGCGCGGCATCCGTACGTGCCCAAATGCACATCGGAAATGACAACAATATCAACAGCTCGTTTTTTCATGTGTTGGTATGATGATTTGGTTGTTATGTATTTTGAATGGGAGAGAAGGTGGGTAGCCACTTAAACAAGTAGTTAGGGTTTTTACCAGTGTAGATTGATGATTTAAAAATATCATCATTTGCTTAAAAAAGGTCTTTCGCAAATAGTTGTATTATAAAACTACAAAGGTGCAATCTATATTTAAAATGTAGGTTAATTGATTGTTATTATGGGGTTAAGGTTGTGGTTTAGAATAATTGAGAGAGAGAAATTGAAGTCAAGAATTTTTTTGAAATATGG
>NCDW01000046.1 GCA_002280395.1 Flavobacteriales bacterium 32-35-8 | reverse complement strand
ATTGTTGGTGGAAAAAATAAATAATTATGACATTAGAAACATTCTTAAATAAATTAAAAATAACTCCAAAAGACATTGACTTTACAGACACCATAAGTGTTATTGAATCCAACTACATCTTTACACCTACTGCTTTTAAAAATGGTGAGTTACACAATAATGCTGGTGAGAATTCCGGTTCTTGCAAATTATTGGCGTTTTCTAAACTGCAAAATTTAACCAAAGAAGAAACTTTGGCATGCTTTGGTAAATACTATTTTGAAGAGGTATTAAACGACCCAAATGGTAACAGCCATCAAAATATTAGAAATTTTATGAAAACGGGGTTTGAAGGATTGGTGTTTGAGAGTATGCCTCTTGGAGAAAAATAACGGGAATTAATCCGTAATTTTGTTTTACTAATATCAAAAAATACTACCATGTCATTACATATTACAACAACTTGGTTGGGCAACATGAAGTTTGAGAGTACAAACCCGTCTGGACATAACTTATTTATTGATGCCGGTCCAGAAAATGGTGGCAACAGTGAAGGTTACCGACCAAAAGCCTTGATGCTTTCTGCATTGGCGGGCTGTTCTGGCTTGGATGTGGCATCCCTTATAAAAAAAATGAAACTAGAGGTTGCTGATTTTAAAATCGAAATCGATGCCAATCTTACCGAAGAAGACCCAAAATATTACGACAAAGTTGCTATGCATTTTCATTTTTCAGGAAGTGATTTAAATGAAAAAAAATTGCAACGCGCTGTCGATTTATCCGTAGAAAAATATTGTGGCGTTATGGAAATGTTTCGCCAATTTTCTGAGTTGAAAGTAGAAACCCATTTTCATAAAAATAATAAATGAGTGCTTTCGATTTTTCCAAAGACTATATTCTTGAAGATCATATTGTCAGGTTAAGACCTTTGCAAATTGAAGACGTGTCTAACTTATTACAAATAGCCAATGAAACAGAAATTTGGAAATATTCCTTTATAAAAGGAGATGGAGTTGAAAATTTAACCAAATACATTCAAGAAACAATTCAAAATAGAGCAAACAAAAAGGAATATCCATTTGTAGTGATTGACAAGAGAACCAATGAATTTGCGGGATGCACAAGGCTTTCGGATATTAACTTTAGTCTTCAGGCAACAAGATTGGGTTATACTTGGTATGGTGAAAAATTTCGAGGCACAGGATTGAATAAGCATTGTAAATATTTACTATTTGAATTTGCTTTTAATCAAATGAAAATGGAACGTATTGGATTAGCGGCTTATGCTGAAAATACTAGAAGTATTAATGCCATGAAAAGTGTAGGCTGTGTTGAAGAAGGTAAATTTAGAGGGATCTTTCCATCTGAAAATAACAAAAAGAGAAGTGACTCTATATTATTTAGTATCTTGAAAGAAGAATGGACAACTTCAAAAAAAGACATTCTGAAATCTAAATTAATTTCCTTTTAGGGCAATAAAAAGGCAATATGCGTTGGACACTTAAACCAAAACCAGATGCCAAAAAACTGGCAGATTTAAAAAAATCGCTTCAAGTAGATGACGTGATTGCGACGTTATTATTACAGCGTGGCATAGAAACTTATGAAGATGCTAAACGGTTTTTCCGTCCGAGTTTAAGTGATTTACACGATCCATTCTTGATGAAAGACATGGACAAAGCAGTTGCCCGCATTGAAAAAGCAATCGCCAATAAAGAAAATATTTTAGTGTATGGTGATTATGATGTTGACGGAACGACTGCCGTTGCCTTAATGTCTTCGTATTTAAAAACCATCCATCCGCTGGTTTACACTTACATTCCCGATAGATATGATGAAGGTTATGGTGTTTCATACAAAGGCATCGACTTTGCTTCGGAAAACGATTTCACGCTTATTATTGCCTTAGATTGCGGTATTAAAGCCAATGAAAAAGTAGATTATGCCAAAAATTTAGGCATTGATTTTATTATTTGCGACCACCACCGCCCATCAACCGAACTCCCAAATGCCGTTGCCGTTTTAGACCCAAAACGAGACGATTGTAAGTATCCTTACAAAGAATTATGTGGTTGTGGAGTTGGTTTTAAACTCATTCAAGCTTTGGCTTCAAAAGAAGGAAAAACGGCTGAGGATTTATCCGAGTATTTGGATTTGGTTGCCACAGCCATTGGTGCCGATATTGTGCCTATTACTGGCGAAAATAGAACCTTGGCTTATTTTGGTTTGGAAGTAATCAACACCAATCCAAGACCTGGGATTAAAGCCATTTTAAATCAGATTGAAAAAACAGAACTCACCATCACCGATGTTGTTTTTATCGTCGCGCCAAGAATTAATGCCGCCGGCCGTATGGAACACGGTAATTTTGCCGTGGCTTTATTAACCGAGCAAGATGAGACCTTAGCCGCAAAACAAGCCTTAGGAATTAACACTTATAATTTAGACCGCCGTGAAGCTGATAAACTCATTACACAAGAAGCTCTTAAACAAATTGAAGAACAAAAAGAACAGGAACGCCTTACTACTGTTGTTTATAACGAAAACTGGCATAAAGGCGTTATTGGTATTGTGGCTTCTAGACTAACGGAAACCTATTACCGCCCTACTTTGGTATTTACAAAAAGTGGCGATAAATTGGCTGCTTCGGCACGTTCCGTAAGGAATTTTGATATTTACAATGCCTTGGAAAACTGCAGCGCATATCTTGAACAATTTGGCGGTCATAAATATGCTGCCGGATTAACACTTAAAGAAGAAAACTACGAAGCTTTTAAACAAGCTTTTGAAGATGAAGTTTTTAAAACCATCGATAGAAACTTATTGATTCCTGAAATTAAGATTGATGCGCAGATAAATCTAGAAGACATCACACCCAAATTTTACAGGGTTTTAAAACAATTTGCCCCTTTTGGACCAGAGAATATGACACCTGTTTTTATGACGGAAAACTTAAAAGATACGGGTTATGGCAAATGTGTGGGTGAAGAAAAAACCCATTTAAGAATGACGGTTACACAACCACAATCCAATAGTTTTGTCGCCATTGGTTTCGGAATGGGGGACAAAGAATCTATCATTTCTGATAAAAAAACATTTAAAGCTGTTTATTCCATTGATGAAAATGCCTGGCAAGGCAATGTCTCACTTCAACTTAAATTAAGGGATATTAGAGAATAAATTCTATTTAAAACTACTTGCTTCCTACGTGTTTCATATTGGGTAAGAAATAAGCAATAATGCCTATTAATGGCAAATAGGCACACACGTGATAAATAAATTCAATAGACGTGTGGTCGGCCCACCAACCCAACACAGCAGAACCTAAACCCCCCATTCCAAAGGCAAACCCATAAAACAAACCAGAAATCATTCCTATTTTTTTAGGCAAGAGTTCTTGTGCATACACCAAAATAGCTGGAAAGGCTGAAGACATGATCAATCCAATAATGACGATGAGAATGCCCGTCATGGTTAAATCGGCATACGGCAGCATCAAGGTAAAGGGTACCGCGCCTAAGACTGAAAACCAAATTACATATTTGCGTCCGAATTTATCACCAAAAACACCTCCTAAAAGCGTTCCAACAGCCACCGAAATCAGAAAATAAAATAAATACACTTGGGCTTGCACTTCATTTAGTCCAAATTTATCCATGGTATAAAACTGAAAATAACTGGTTATACTAGCCACATAAAAGAATTTCGAAAAAATAAGCAGTAGTAGAATTACTATAGAAATATTAATTTTTCGGCTAGATAAATCGGGCAGCATTATCTTTTTTTTCGTCTTGGTCTTATTTAATTCCAATTCAGTTTTGTGCCAACGGCCAATATAAAACAAGGTCAGTTTTGCAACAATGGCAAAAACCAAAAACCATAATATATAAACTTGTGCATTAGGCAGAACAATCCATGCAATTAGTAATGGGGCAAGTGCTGTTCCGAAATTTCCCCCTATTTGAAAGATAGATTGTGCCAAACTTCGTTTACCCCCAGAGGCCAAAAAAGCCACGCGTGACGATTCGGGATGAAAAATGGAGGAACCAATGCCTACCAAAGTTACGGCCACCAAACACCAGATATAACTGGAAGCATATGCCAATAATACAACACCAAACGATGAAAAGAGCATACCAAAAACCTGGGAAAAAGGTTTAGGATATTTATCTGTTATGGCTCCAACCAAAGGCTGTAAAATGGAAGCCGATACTTGAAAACACAGGGTTAAAAGTCCGATTTGCGCCATGCTAAGGTTAAATTTCTGCTCCAAGCTTGGATACATGGACGGAATAACACCTTGAATTAAATCGTTAAGAAGATGCGCAAAACTTACGGCAAATAAAATGGAATAAGCTGTTTTTGATTGTGAAATATTTGCTTTTATTTGGGTTGTGTTCATTTAATTTTTTCTTCTTCTCAAAATTCAAACGTCTTCAGTTCAAAAGTCTCACCGTCGAAAACGCCATAGGTATAATAAGTAATCCAATCACCTAGGTTAATATATTTAGAAGTATCATTTAATTGAATTTCCAAAGGCAAATGGCGGTGCCCAAACACAAAATAATCGCGGTGTTTGCTTTCCAATTTCCTTTTACTGTACTGCACCAACCACTCCTTGTCTTCACCTAAAAAGGTCGCATCATCTTCACCAGAAATCAATTTATTTTTTACTGATAAGTATTGTGCGATTCGCATACCAATATCGGGATGACCCCACTTGAAGATCCATTTAAAAAACGGACTGATAAATACTTTTTTCATACGTTTATAGCCTTTATCGCCTGGGCCTAAACCATCGCCATGCCCAATAAAAAAAACCTTCTCGTTAAATGTAAATTCTTGTGGCTTATGGTACACAGGAATGCTAAGTTCTTCTTCAAAATAACCGTGCATCCATAAATCGTGATTGCCAACAAAATAGTAAATCGGGATTCCAGAATCACTGATTTCAGCCAATTTGCCTAAGGTTCTGGTAAAACCTTTAGGCACGACAGTTTTATATTCAAACCAAAAATCGAATAAATCCCCTAAAAGGAAAATAGCAGCCGCATCATGTTTTATGGTATCTAACCATGCGACAAACTTTTTTTCACGTGGTCGTGACGCTTCTGCTGAGGGAGCGCCTAAATGATTATCGGATGCGAAGTATATTTTCTTGCCTTCAGGTATTTGCATGATGTAAATATAGAAAATGTTTTTTTGCGCTAAGCATTATCTGACGCATACCATTCGGCAAATGATGTTTCGGTTTCTTGAAGTTTTAATGAATGTAATTTTATATGGCTGGGTAAACGTTTGGTTATTTTATTTGAAAAATCAATCACCATCATTTCACTGGTCGGTTGATAATTTACCAACAACACATTATGCCCTCTATTCTCCAATTCTTTGGCAAGTTCTACATGGGGCGTGTTTTTATTGAAAACAGTTGCATGGTCAAACACATCTACAATTTCTTCCTTTACGATTTTTTTTAAATCGCTAAAATCAATCACCATTCCAAACTTAACATGGTTAGCATCTGTAATGGGCGTTCCTATAACGGTCACCGAAAGCTTGTAACTGTGTCCGTGCACATTTTTGCACTTACCATCATAACCATAAAGTGCGTGTCCCGTTTCAAAAGAAAATTGTTTTGTAATGCGTATGTTACTCATCAAAGTTGTATTTGTTTTGCAAAGATATTCATTTTGTAAAAGCAATTTGTTTTTAGATTACTTTTGACGACTAATTGATATTTATTATTGAATGAGTCCTCTTTTTGAAGATATTGATTTTGTTGAAAATCCGCTTTACGAAGCTATTATCACTGATATTTTAGCAAAGAAATATAGCGTTGTTGAAGATTTTTTTTCTTTGGAAGACGTTGCTGTTTTAAGGCAATCGTTGCTGAAAAAACATGAAGACAATGCTTTTAAAAAAGCGGCCATTGGTAATCGTTTTGAAGAAACCATCGTAAAATCCATTCGAGGCGACATCATTTTATGGATGGATGAAGCCCAAGCAGATGCCTCTGAACTCTTGTTTTTCAATAAAATAAATAGCCTCATAAACTATCTTAACAGAACCTGTTTTTTGGGCATTTTACATAAAGAATTCCATTATGCGTTATACCCAAAAGGTACTTTTTATAAACGTCATATTGATACCTTTCAAAATGATGACCGACGCAAATTATCGTTTGTTTGTTATTTAAATGAAGATGGTTGGTTACCAGAAAATGGCGGTGAATTGGTTTTGTATTTAGACGAGAACGGCGAACAAACCGAAAAAATCATTTACCCACTTCCTGGTCGCGTTGTTATTTTTGAAAGCCAAATTATTGAACACGAAGTAAGACCCGTCAATAAAGAGCGATTAAGTATTACAGGTTGGTTAAAAACCCGATAATTACCTTCTTTTTCTTCTGTTTATAAAATAAACCACAATCAGTACGATCCCTAAAACAAGAAAAAGTCCGTTACCACTTATAAAACTTAAAATATCCATAGTTGTTTTTTTGATTTCGTTGGCAAAGTTAACAAAACTTAGCCTTTATTTTATCTACAATGGTTTGAGCCAATTTTTCTTTACTTTCTATGGTCCAGCCCGCTACATGAGGCGATAAAATAACATTTTTCGCATTTATTAAATATTGGAAAGCTTCTGGCATTTCAGAAGAAAACAGGGCTTCAAACGATGTTTTTTCATATTCCAAAACATCCAATCCGGCTCCAAGAATTTTTCCTGATTTTAATGCCGAAACCAAATCTGCCGTCACCACACTTTTACCACGCGCTGTATTTATAAACCAAAATGGTTTTTTAAATTGATTTATGAAGTCTGCATTAATCATATTCAACGTTAACGCTGTTTGTGGCGTGTGTAAACTTATTACATCTGCTTCCTCTTGTAATTCTTTAATAGACACTTGTTTGGCATTTTCATCGCCAACGTCGTCTAAAATATCATAGCACAATACTTCAACATCAAAACCTTTTAATTTTTTTGCAAAGGATTTTCCTGTATTTCCATAACCAATAATGCCAACTGTTTTTCCATCCAATTCCAAGCCGCGATTAGCTTCTCGCAACCATTTACCTTGCCGTACTTCGGCATCAGCCTTGTTCAATTTATTAAAAAGTGACAAGAGCATCCCTAAAGCGTGTTCGCCTACGGCATTTCTATTGCCTTCGGGTGCTGCAATTAATGCAATGCCTTTATTTTTTGCATATTCAACATCTATATTTTCTAATCCAGCACCAACGCGCCCTATAAATTTTAGGTTTTTAGCAGCGTTTAAAAATTGTTTATCAATTGTGAATCTACTTCTTAAAATAATCCCATCGTAATCTGAAATCTTGGCTTCAATAGCTTCTTTTGAAGACGTGTAATCTTCATGGTTGGTAAAACCTAAATCTTTTAGTTGATTTATCAAAAGTTCGTGGTTGGTATCTAGGTGAAGGATTTTCATGTTTAAGGTACTTCGTCCCGATAGCTATCGGGAGCGTTCAGTGAGACTAAATGTTATTGATTTTGCCATTGTAAAATTACGAAGTTTTGCATTATGGATTGGGCAATTGTTAAAGCTCTTTTTTTATGGATTCCTGCCTTCGCAGGAATGACAGAAATAAAAACAACCACCCTATAGATAGGAAGTCGCAACGCCAAATATCAAAACCCTAAAATAAACTTGGCAATTACAAAGTACAACAATATCCCAAAAACATCATTGCTTGTGGTAATGAATGGCCCAGTGGCTACCGCGGCATCAATACCGCGTTTGTCTAAAAATATAGGGATAAATGTGCCAATTAATGCTGCCATAATAATAACCGAAATGAGGGCAACGCAAATGGTTAAAGACTCTAAATAAGTAGTATTAAATGCAAAATGACTAATTAACAAGACTATCAATGCAATGGCGAGTCCGTTTACCAAACCCAATAAAAATTCTTTTAAAAGACGGTTTAAAAGACTGCCATCAATGGAATCGTTGGCGAGACCTTGCACTATAATAGCTGAAGATTGTACTCCCACATTCCCTGCAGTTGCTTGTATTAACGGAATAAACATTAAAAGTACTGGAAATTTTAACATGGCATCGCTAAAACCGCTAATAATACTTGCTGCACCAATGCCTCCAAACATTCCAATAAGTAACCACGGTAATCGTGCTCTTGTGAGTTCCCAAATGGTATCATCGGCTTCTACATCGCCCGTAATACCTGCTGCCAACTGGTAATCTTTATCGGCTTCTTCTTTCATGACATCCACAATGTCATCAATGGTAATCCTTCCCAATAAAATCATGTTTTCATCGACTACGGGAATGGCTTCCAAATCGTATTTTGCCATGACTTTTGCAACATCTTCAACATCATCATGAACGTTTACATAATCGAAACTAGGAATATATATTTCGGAAATTTTTTGATCACTTTTCGCAACTATAAGGTCTTTTAAAGAAAGTCGCCCAATCAATTTATTCTTTTTATTCACCACATAAATAGAATGCACTCGGGTGACTTCCTTGGCTTGCCCACGTATGCGTCGCATGCATCCAGCAACCGTCCACGTTTCATAAACCTTAACCAACTCTTTTGCCATGAGTCCACCCGCCGTATCTTCATCATAAGCCAATAATTCACGTATTTCAGCTTTATGCTCTTCGTCCTCAATATGTGAAATAACTTCTTGCTGACGTTCTTCGGGAAGTTCAGAAATAATATCGGCAGCATCATCGGTGTCCAGCTCTTCAATTTCCTCGGCAATTTCTTTTGAAGACAGGTTTCTTAATACTTTTTCCCTATTGTCTTCATCAAGTTCCATTAAGATTTCTGAAGTTGTTTCAGAATCCAGTAACTTGATAATATACACGGCCTCTTCTAGATTAAGCTCGTCTAAAATTTCGGCAATATCGGCGTAGTGAAACTCATCTAATAACTTTTTAAGCTCCTTATCTTTTCTGACTTCGATAAGTTGCTCAACTTGTTGAATGAGTTCATCAGTAAGCTCGAACTGTATATTTTCTTTTTCTTCAGACAAATTGAATCGTTTTAAATATCCTTTTCAATACGCATTGTAAGCTCTAAAAATTGCTGAACATTTAACTGTTCAGGACGCTTGTCAAAGATACTATCTTCTCTTAAATTATCGCTTAAATTGAATGTTTTTAAACTGTTACGAATTGTTTTCCTGCGTTGTTGGAATGTGGCTTTTACGACTTTAAAAAATAATCCGGCATCGCATGGCAATGAATAATCATTTTTACGGGTGAGTCTTAAAACACCTGAATCTACTTTTGGTGGCGGACTGAATACGTTTGGTGGTACCGTGAATAAATACTCGGCATCATAAAAAGCTTGGGTTAGCACCGATAAAATACCATATACTTTACTGCCTTCCTTAGAACAAATGCGTTCTGCGACTTCTTTTTGAAACATGCCTGAAAATTCCGGAATTTGATCTCTCATTTCCAGCACTTTAAAAACAATTTGCGTGGAAATATTATAAGGAAAGTTTCCAATAATGGCAAAAGGTTGTCCTTTAAAAACAAGGTTTAAATCGTATTTCAAAAAATCTTTTTCAATGATTCTGGAAGCTAGGCTAAGATAGTTTGCTTTGAGATATTCAACAGATTCTGGGTCTATTTCAATAACATGTGTGGTAACATCTTTCTCTAACAAATACTTAGTTAAAACACCCATGCCCGGACCAATTTCCAGAACGGTTTTATAGTTTTTTAAAGATAAGGTGTTGGCAATTTTTTCTGCAATGCTTTCATCATTCAAAAAATGTTGCCCTAAATGCTTTTTGGCTTTTACTTGGTGCTGGTTAGGGTTGTTTGCCACGGATTCATGAATTTATATGCAAAATTACATTTTAAAATGGATTCCAACTTCAGCAACAAAGACAAAAGCTATTTGAACGTCACAGAATATTCATCTAAAATTTCCAATTCGGTTCTAAATGCCAACATTTTGTCTCCAAACTTTTTAGAAATCTCCGCTCTAAAAGCAGGAGAATCCTCTTTATAAAAAGCGTTTAAGGACTCTCTTGAAAAAGCTTTATATTGAACAGAATACGTAACGCCTCCCATGTCTTCATCAACCAAAACCTTTGTTAAAGTTGCTTTTTCAAACTTTCCTGTTGCTAATACTTGTGGAATATGTTCTTTAATCCATATAAGCCATTCGTCGTGAATGCTTTCATCTATATTTGAGGTGACGTTGTATATGATCATGGGTGTTGGGTTCTGGGTCTTAGGTTCTGGATGTCGGTCTAAATATCTAAGAAGGTCTAAAGTTCTAAAAATCTAATTTATAGCATCACCACGTAGCGCTCTATATTTTTTTCGTGCTTCTACAAAGTAAATACTATCTGGATGATTAAATATAATTTTTTCGTAAAATGCTTTTGCCTTTTCTGGCTGATTTAAATGATTCTCATACAATTCAGCCAAAGCATAATAGGTATTATCCATTAGAATACCGTCGCTATAATTTTCTATGATTAGATTATAATTGTTTTCTGCTTTTACAAATTCTTGTTTAATTTCAAATAATTGCGCTTGTTTAAACAAGGCTTGGGCTACGATTGGTTCGGTTTTGTGTTCTTGTAATATCTTCTCTAAAAGTGAAATCGCTTCATCGTTTTTGTTTTTAAATGAAAATAAATCGGCTTTGGAGTAGAGCTTTAATGCCGTTTGAAGCGAATCTTCATACTTATAATCACTAATGAGAAGTTTTAAATCCAACGCATCATTGGCTATAAGTTGCGACGTTGATGCTTATAATATTTTAAGTTGGGATTCTGCCCATTTAAAATCACCTTTATAATAACTCGCTTTCGCCACTTTAAATCTAGCTTCTTGAGAAATGGTACTGTTTTTTAAGTTTCGTTGAATTTGGGTATAATAAATTAAAGCTTTATTGAAATTTTCCTGTAAAACAAGAATATCTCCCAACTCTAACTTCGCTTCTGCTTTTTCTAATTCGGTTAACGGAAGTTCTAAGGTTTTCTCTAAAAACGCAATGGCTTTATCGGTTTCGTTCATATAAAACGCCAAAAAATGCCCATAAGCAATTTGAAGATTTAATGTTTGGGCAAAGGTTCCAAACTTATTAAATAACTCCAAATATTGATTGTTGATGGTTTGATAATTACTTTTTGAACTTGTTTTGGTTTCGAGTTGAAGTAAGTTATAATAGGCGTTAAGTAAGGTATCTGTATCTTGCGCTGTAACAATAATGTAAGATAAAATCTCTTTGGCAATGTCATTTTCATCCTCACTTACCGCAATTTGTGCCAGTTCTTCAATTCTATGTAAACTTTCTGGTTGCCTATTAAAAATGGCTTTTTCTTGAACAAATGCTTTGCCATATTCTTTTTGCTGAATAAACAACCAACTTAATAAATCGCTCCAAATTAAATCTTGGTCTTGTTGTAAGTTTTTAAGTAAAATTTTTCTTAGGAGTATGTTGTTCTCATTGTTGCTATTTTCACTTATGAAATCGTTGATAGATCGTTTTATAATACTTAAAGCTGTTGGATTGCTTTTTGCAAAATTTATATAGCTGGTAAACATTTTT
>NCDW01000045.1 GCA_002280395.1 Flavobacteriales bacterium 32-35-8 | reverse complement strand
GAGAGATTCCAAGTCCCCGCAGGAGTATATGCCGAATTATAAATCCCAGCATTCGATTCGTCATAATTATAATTTGCTGCAACAGCCTTATATTCACTTTCATTTTCAAGCGGTTTTCCAAAATATACCGTTCTTAATCTATTGTTATTGTCTGTTTGCATCAATAACATATTATTTTCGGTGGCAATAGGAATAATTATTTGTGCCGATACATCTGCTATACCTAACATAAAACCACAAAAAAACAGGATCTTATTCCAATATTGTAATTTTTCCATTTTCATATATGTAAATTTTTTTTTTAATGGTATAATACGTTTTAAAATCAACCCAAACACTTTCTTAACAAAATACAATCAACAACTGTTTAGATTAAGAAACAGCTAAGGGCAAGTAGAAACTCGCCCTTAATCTGATTCAACTAATTTAAACAACCATTATTAACCTTATTTTTAATACTTAGGATTTTGAGTATACAATCCTCCTGTAAAATCAATTTCTCTTTGAGGTATTGGATAATATTCATCTCTACCCGCTGTAAATTTAGCACTTGAAAGGAAACCTCTTTTTACTTTCTCAACAGCAAGATAAGCATTTAAAACCGGTTCCGCTTCACCCCATCTTACAAGGTCAAAAAAGCGAGGTCCTTCCATTCCAAACTCCAATCTTCTTTCAAATTTAAGTGCTTTTAAAGCAAACGCTTTATCTGGAAATAAAAGATATGGCTCTACTTTATATACATTTGAAGCACCTGCCGCTAAAGGCATTGTTGTACTTGCAGCTGCTCTAGCTCTTATTTGATTAATAATTGGTAGTGCCTCATTTTGTCTGTTTAATTGAATTAATGCTTCTGCTTTGAACAATAATACATCTGCATATCTAATGAAATCTACGTTTTTAGATGTTCCAACAAAGGGCCCGTTTTTCACATAACAAGAACAGTCTGGAGATTGTTGTTCTTTCATGTTACCAAAGTAACCATATACCCCTGGCTCTCTAGCCCAACTAAAATTGTAAACCATATCACCAGCCGTTTTCAAGGTGTTTTTATATTTGAATGGTCTTCCCGGAATTCCTACTGTATGGTCAATTCTTGGATCAAGTGTTACACCTGATGTTAATGATGATTTCCCATTCCCGTCTACAGTATTAAAAATATCTGAATTATTAAAAGTATCTAATAGTGGTAAACCTGTAACAGCATCAGTTTTGAAAGCATTTACCATATTTTGGCTAGCTAAGTGAAATCCACAACATCCATAAAGTGCACTCCCGTGAGGTGAATTTAACCCCGTAACAAAACTTACTCTTCCCACATTTGTACCGTCATTAATAGAAAACTGAACAGCCCAAATAGATTCTGGTCCATTATCATGACCATCTAAAAAATTAAAACCATAATCAGATTCCAAACTCCCTGTTACTTCGTTAGCATAATCAATAACCTCCTGTAACCTAGATTGATTGATGTTTATCACCTGATGTTCATCATTTTGTTCGTATGCCTGATACAATCTTAATTTTGCCAAATAAGCCGAAGCAGCGTTTTTAGACGCTCTACCTACTTGCTCTTGCGTAGGAGGTAAATTGTCATGAGCAAAAATAAAATCTTCGGCAATTTTATTCCATAAAGCATCAGAAGTCAAATCATTTGATGTTTCCAAAATTTGCTCTTTACTAAGATCTTCTGTAATAAAAGGTACTTTATTAAACAACAGCTTCAACATAAAATAAGAATGTGCTCTTAAAAAACGCAATTCCGCTTGTCTTTGTTTTTGAAGCGGATAATCTGCTTCAGCTAACGAATTGATAACAGACAAAGCAAAATTAGCTCTGGAAATTGCTTTGTAATGATTCGTCCAAGTTCTAGGCAACATCCAGTCACCATAATCTGCAATTGTCAAATTATATTGTTCGTAACGATCCACAACATCTACATCACCTCGGCCTCCTCCGCCTTTGTAAGCATCATCAGATCGTACACTACCATAAACCCATTGATTGGTTATTGGCCCAATCATTTCATCATTCCCAATTGCTGCATAAGCAGCAACAACAAGAGCATCTGCATTTTTGGCTGTTGCCACATTTTCAGAAGATAATACTCCTGTAGGTTCATAATCTAAAAAATCTGCGCTACATGATGCCAAAAATAAAACTGACAAGAAGCTGATAACTATTTTATTATATTTTTTCATGAGAATTAATTAAAAGTTTAAATTGATACCTAATGAGTATGTTGTAGGCACTGGAATTCTATCTACAACAGTGCGTTCTGGGTCAGCACCTACATAGCCTTTTGGTGTAAACCAAAACAAGTTTTCCCCTTGAGCATATATTCTACAGTTTGTTAAAAAACCTGTTTTATTCACAATTTCTTCAGGTAAGGTGTAGCCCAATTGGATATTTCTAACTTTGAAATACGAATTGTTTCTTAATAAATAATCGGACATATTAGCGTAATCCGTATTATTGGTTGTAAGTGAAGGAATATCACTATTGGTATTGGTTAGAGACCAAGCATTCAATGTTCCTGGCCCAGCATTTTCTCTACCTTGAACAAAATTATTCCAATAAATATAGGGATCAACTCCTTTTCTTCCTGAAACTCCTGAACCAAAGATGGACATATCAATATTTTTATATCCTAAACTAATGTTAATACCATATTCTAATTTTGGCTGTGTTGAACCAATAAAAGTTCTATCATTTGAATTGATTACCCCGTCATTATTAATATCCACATATTTAATTCCTCCTAATCTAGAAGCCACCTGAGTAGCATGAGAATCTATATCAGCTTGTGATTGAAACAATCCATCAGTTTTGAATCCAAAAATTTCAAACTGCGAATGACCAACAATTGAATTAGCCGCTGTTCCTGGATAAGCTGATCTTACTTCTTCTGGTAAGTCAGTAATTTTGTTTTTAGTCGCACCAAAGTTAGTAGTTACATTAAAATTAAAACCATTCTCAAAAGTATCCGAATACCCTAAAACCAATTCCCAACCTTTATTTTCAGTAGAAGCACCGTTTACAAAACGTTGTTGCCCTTCTCCTAATACTGATGCAACGGGCGGTTTAATTAATATACCGTCTGTTTTTCTAGAAAAATAATCAAATGATCCTGATAATTTATTTTGTAAAAAAGCAAAATCAAGTCCTAGGTTTATCTCTTTTGTAGATTCCCATTTCAAGCCTGAGTTAGCTCCCTGAATAGAAACAAATCCTGATGGTAAATTTCCTGTATTAATCCCACCCAAATCATAAGCTGTTCCTACATTGTAGTAAATATTGAAAAAGTCTGGTATATAAACATTTTGATTAGGACCGTATCGAGTTTCATACAAACCTAAACGAGCATTATCCCCAATGGATTGATTCCCCACTTCTCCATAACCAGCACGAAGTTTTAATGATGAGATGGCCTCTACATTTTTCAAGAAATCTTCATTGTTAATCTTCCATCCTACTGTTGCAGCTGGAAAAACACCATATCTATTATCTGCTCCAAATCGAGAAGATCCATCTCTTCTTATGGTAAATGCTGCTAAATATTTGTCAGAAAAAGAGTAATTAATTTTTCCAAACTGAGATAACAATCTACTTCCTGTTGAAAGCCCATTGGATGTTCTAGTTCCTGTTGCAGCTGACATAACAAAATAAGATTCTGATTCTACCGCAAAATCTTCGCCACGAGCATATAATGTATTCAAATCTGTTTTAACTGACTCTGTACCAACTATAACCCCAATTTTATGATCTGAAAGTTTAACATTATAACTTAAGGTATTGGATATTGTTAAACTAGAATATTTGTTGGTATCATGAGTCAAGCTATTGCGTTCTCTATTAACAGACCCATTGCTCACCATTGGTTCAATGTCTTTTCTGTTGAAATCATTAAAATCAATACCAATACTATTTCTATAAGTAAGATTTTTAATTATATCAATTTCTGTAAAAATATTTCCATACAAAGAAACTCTCTTTGTATTATCCCATCGGTTCAAATATTGCATCAATAAAGGATTATTTCTATCAGAATACCCTGCTCCTAAAGGTCCTCCATATCCACCAGAATTTGTATAAACGGGGATTGTTGGTGCCAATGTAATAGCTAAACCTGGTGTTGGTGCATTACCTACATCATTAGCCGCTAATTTTTCATTGGATTGGGTAAATTGAGAATTAATACCAAATCGTACTTTATCATTAAACAATTTAAAATTGGCGTTTAATCTTGCAGTATATCTTTCATAATTAGTATATTTCAACATACCACTATTATCCAAATATCCTAAATTCAACATTGCATTGGATTTATCAGTACCTCCTGAAACAGACATATCATTATTGATGACAAATCCTGTTTTGTATACTGCATCCTGCCAATCGGTATTTCCTGCCGGCATATTAGTATCTCCTCCAACAAAAGGCTGAGCTGAAACACTATTCAATACTGGATTATTTAGATCCTCATTCCAATCAAAGTTGTAAATAGTTCCAAAAGCATCTTCTGGACGCACTCCATCATTAACAGATGCTTGCCATAAAACCTTTCCTCTGTCTACTGCGTTTAACATTTTATACCTTTGCTTTTTCTCTGACATAGCCGAAACACTGGTACTATAAGACACATTCATTCTTTCGCCTTTAAAAGCATTTTTAGTTGTTACTACAATAACTCCATTTGCTGCTCTTGAACCATAAATAGAAGAAGCAGAAGCATCTTTTAATACTTGAACCGACTCTATTGCACTTGGATTTAAACTGGCAAAAACCTCTGGTCTCACTGTAGGAACACCATCAATTACATACAAAGGATCAGTATTCCCTAAGGTACTTACCCCTCTAATTAAGATTTTACTACTAGTTCCGCTTGGATCGCCTGATTTTTCAATAGACAAACCAGCAACCCTACCTTGCATAGCCTGCATTGCATTACCAGAACTCATACTTTGTCCTTCAATAGGTTTCATCTCAACAACAACAACAGCACCTGTAACATCGACTTTTCGTTCTTTAGAATATCCTGTTACAATTACTTCAGTTAATTGTTGCGATTCAGTTTTCAAAACAACATTTATCGTTGTTTGACCATTTACTTGCACTGTTTGATTGGTGAAACCCACATAGCTAAAGCTCAAAGTGGCTTTTGCATCTACATTTTTAAGTTCATAATGACCATCAAGATCAGTTGTAACCCCCATATTAGTTCCGGAGACCAAAACAGATACTCCAGGCAACGACATTCCGTCTTCGGAAGAAGTTACGATTCCTTTTACTCCTATGTTTTGGGCCGAAAGTGAAAAAAAGGACCCCATTAGAATTAAGTAAAAAATGATTTTTCGTTTCATAATTTAGATAGTTTAGTTAAAAATTTAATTGGTTAATTGTTAAGTTTTCGATAGTGAAATCGAAATTTTCCTTGCTAACAGCAAATGTTTCCATAGGTTTTTCTGGAAAAAATATTTCTGTCATTACTGTTTTACCATTATTGTAAAATACTTCTATTGAAGTTTTATCGACAATAACTCTTATGTCTATTTTATCAAAATCCTTTGTAAAGGGTGCTTTAGAAATTTGCTTTGCAAAAGCATCTGAAAAAGACAAATCCCCTGATTTTCTTCTGTCAATAAAAAAATAATTCTCTTTTTTATTAATCCCAAAACTTATAGTATTGTTTGAACCATTAGAAAATGAAAAGGTATAAACATCTTTCTTCAAGTTCTTCAAAGTGAAATGAATGTCTAACTTTGTTAAATCAACCAAGGATTTATCGATTAAGACTGTTTTTTTATCCTTAATTTTAAGTGTCTCTTTCTTGATGGTCTTAGCCACATAATTTTGTAATTCTCTAACTGGCTGGGAAGAAACGCTGTAATGATTATCCTCTTTAATCAGTTTTAATTCTCTTGCCATGGTCATACTGCTTCTCCATTTTTGAGTTGGAACTTTTTGTCCATAATTCCAATTGGACATCCAACCCATAAACAACTTTCTACCATCGGTTTCTGAAATATTTGACCAGGTTACTCCAGCATAATTATCTCTTCCGTAATCTATCCATAACCCTTTTTGCCCATTCATATCTTTAGAAAAAGAGGCATCCAGCTTAAAGGTCTTACCGTCAAAATCTCCAACAAAATATTGCGTAGCCGAACCTCCATTTGGGCCACCTGGATTGATACTCAATAAAAGCACCCATTTGTATTCATCCGAACCTTCTACAAATAGTGGAAAGAAATCAGGACATTCCCAAACCCCTCCGTGAGCTCCGATATTTTTACCAAAATCAGAAAGAAATTCCCAATTTTTCAGGTTTTTTGAACCATAAAACATGGTTTTATCCCCCGCAGCAAGAACCATCAGCCATTGTTTGTGAATATTATCCCAGATCATTTTTGGATCTCTAAAATCCTTTATACTTGGAAACTCAATCACCGGATTGTTCTCATACTTAGTCCAAGTCAAGCCTTCATTTAAAGAATAAGCAATTCCCTGAGATTGTATTCCTGGTGCATTAGTTTTCTCCTTTAAGGGATCATGATAGGTAAACATGGCAACAATAGGTGGATTTTTCAAACTCCCAAAACCAGAAGTATTTTGCAAATCAACTACTGCACTTCCTGAAAATATATATCCTTTTTCATCTGGATAAATAGCAATTGGTTTTTCTGTCCAGGTCACCATATCAGTACTTATAGCATGTCCCCAGTGCATCGGTCCCCAAACAATTGAATCTGGATAGTGTTGATAATAAAGATGATAGTAGCCATTGTAATAAAACATCCCGTTAGGATCGTTCATCCAGCCTTTTTTAGGCGTGAAATGAAAATTAGGTCGGTACAATTCTTCTTCGGTATATGCTTTTTTATCTGTTACTGAAGATTCTTTACAATTAAATAAAGTCAGCATTCCAATGGCGCACAACAACAGTTTCGCTTGTTTTTTAATAGCAATTTTAGTCATGATTTTATTCTTTTATTAATTTTTTACTTAACTCTTCTAAAGAAATTCCTTTGGTTTCCGGCATTAAAAAAGCCACAAACAAAAGTTGAAAAACCATCATTACGGCAAAGAATAAAAACACCACACCCGCTCCGATTGAAGAAAACAAAAATGGTATTAGTGATGGAATTATTGCTGCCAAAACCCAATGCGTAGTACTCCCAAAAGCTTGTCCTGAAGCTCTAAGGTGATTTGGAAAAATCTCTGAAATAAAAACCCAGATAACAGCACCCTGACCAATGGCATGAGCTGCAATAAACAAGAACAGAAAAATCGGAACTGCCATTCCCTGCCATTTTAAAAAGAAAGCGATAGCTACAAGACTCAGCGAAATAATATAACCTACCGAGCCTATGTACATCAGTACTTTTCTACCCAACTTATCAATTAATGAAACCCCTAATAAAGTAAAAACTAAATTGACAACACCGATACCAATACTGCTAAGTAACGCAGTACTCTCTCCCAAACCAGCCTCCTGAAAAATTCGGGGAGAATAATACAGAAAAGCGTTAATCCCTGATAACTGATTAAACAAGGCTATTAAAAAAGCCAGAATTAATGGAGTGCGGTATTTTTTCAAAAAGATAGTATCATTTGTCAAAGCGGCATTGTTATTATCCAGCTCAATCTCCTTTTTCATTTCTTCATACTCTGCTTCCTGTCCCATTAATATCAATATTTTTTTAGCCTCTTCATTTCTTGATTTAGACAACAACCATCTTGGACTCTTAGGAATACCAAAAACGAACAGCGTATAAATAAAGGAAGGAAAGGCTTGTACTCCCATCATCCATCTCCATGAATTCTCTCCTGTATTTCTCAACAAATAATTAGACAGAAAGGCCATCAAAATCCCTAAGACAATATTAAATTGATAAAAAGCAACTAATTTCCCTCGGTCTTTTGCCGGTGCTATTTCAGAAATATAAGCCGGAGCAGCAATTGTAGATGCTCCTACACCCAAACCTCCAATAAATCTAAAAGCAGCAAAAACATAAGGATCATTTGCTAAAGCTGATCCAATGGCCGAAAAGAAAAATAAAATCCCTATCCATAATAAAGTATTCTTTCTTCCTATTTTATTAGTAGGTATTCCACCAAAAATGGCTCCGAAAACGGTACCCCATAAAGCCATTCCCATAACTACAGTTCCATGAAAAGCATCAGATGAATTCCAAAGCTCTTGCAATTTTTTATCAGCTCCCGAAATGACTACTGTGTCAAAACCAAACAGAAATCCTGCAAGCGAAGCAATAACAGACCAAACGACTATTTTTTTCATTATCAAAAATTATTAAATTGAATTGCTAAGGTATATGTAAAAAAAAGCTAGATATTTTGAATATGTATCAATTACATACAATCCCACCAAAACCCTAGTACCACCCCCTCAAAACACTTGATTTCAGTAGCTTAAAATAAAACACAGGCCAAAAACTATTTCGTTATAGTTACAATGATGTTACACCAAATACAACTATGTTACTTCTGTTTTTAGAAAATGAAAGTTCAATTCTGTATGCTTAATCTTTATTCAGTGCTTTTTATACTTTTTTAAGAGAATGGCAGATTTATTTATGAAAATTTTAAGTGGATTTGATTTTCAAAACAACTAATCAATCAACCGGATTTATTTTTGAATTGGGTAAAAATGAAAATTTAGCAGTCCAATTTTCAAAACAGCTCATAACAAAAAAAGCCTGTCAAAATACTCTTGACAGGCTTGATGGTAACACTAAAATTTAGCACATTTTTAAAACGTGCTTGTCATAAATGAGTTTTGACTTATTTAAAAATTTTCAAAATCGAAAAATAACTTCACCTTTATCATTTAATCTTATACTCTTTTGGCGAGATACCAAATTTATTTTTGAATGAAGTTGAAAAATAATTCGGTGTAGAAAAACCTACTGCATAAGCAATCTCTGAAATTGTTAGATCTGATTTTTTCAAAAATTCTTTAGACTTTTCTAATCTTATATTATTGATATGATCACTGATGCTAATTCCCAATATTGCTTTGACTTTACGATACAATTGCACACGGGAAATAGCCAGGTTTTTAGCTAAATCTTCCACGGTATAAGCCGAATTATCTAAATTTTTCTCAATAAGTTCGTTAAGCTTTTTAAGAAAATCCTGTTCGGTAACACCAAAAGTTCCTTCTTCAATATTGATTATATTATTGGTATAATAATACCTTAATTTCTCTCTGTTAAAAAGTAAGGCTTTGATGGACTGCGCCAATACTTTTAAATTAAATGGCTTTGTCAGGAATACATCTGCCCCGCTATCTAAAGCCTGTAAATAAGAATCCTGATCATCTGAAGAGGTTAATATAATCGTTGGAATATGAGAAGTTCTCAAATCTTTTTTGAGTTTTTCACAAATTTGAAATCCATTAAGTTCGGGCAAATTCAAATCGCAAATAATAATATCCGGAATTAACTCTAAAGCATATTCCACAGCATTAGTTCCATCTGAAGTAAAAAAAGTATATTCGGTTGAAAACTTATTCGATACAAAATCCAAAAGATCTTTATTATCCTCTATATAAAGAATCGAATACCTATCCTCATTATGCTGAGGTTCTTTCTTTTGAATAACTTCAGAATCTAAATAATCGGATTGATGTACATAATCTAATGCAGCTTCTTTAACTATCGATTTTTCATCTAAATGCTCTTTTCCAAGTGGTAATGTAATGATAAATTCTGCTCCGTTTTTTGAAACAACTTCAATACTTCCTTTATGTAAATCAATAAAACTCTTTGATAAATGAAGCCCAATTCCTGAACTGTTTCTATAATTATTAGACCCCTGATAAAAAGCGTTAAATACCTGATCAATTTCTTTTTCTGGTATGCCAATTCCCGAATCCTTAAAGTGAATATGAACAACATTATTCTCCCTATCTTCTTTTATCGAAATACTGATTTTACCGTTTTCAGGTGTAAACTTAAAGGCGTTTGACAACAGATTAAAATAGACTTTATCCATTAAATTTCTATCAATATAAACCTCTAAATTTTCATTGTTAGTAGTCAATGAAAATTCAATATTCTTTTTCTTTGCTTCGCGGTCAAAATCACTTACAATACCTTTTGAAAAATCCAATAAATTGGTTTGCGATGCTCTCAAAGTAAATTTTTGATCCTCGGTTTTTCTATAATCCAATAATTGATTGATTAAACGCAGTAATCTTCTGGAATTGTTATACATCAAATTAATTTCTTTGTTGATAGCAATTCCTTTATTCTTAAATTCACTTTCCAGGGATTCAACCGAACTCAAAATCAGCGTTAAAGGTGTTTTGAATTCGTGTGACAAGCCCGTAAAAAAGTTCAATCTCGCCTCATTACTTTGTTTTAATTCATTAGAAAACTTTTTAATTTCATTTCTTTGGTGTTTGATTTTTTTATTGGTTTCCTCTAATTCCTGTTTCTTTCGACTAATCATAATTCTCGAGTAAATACTATAAATAGCCAGACCTAAGACTATTACCAATAAAAAAGTCAACAATTTTAAAAGATTATTCTGGCTTACATATTTTTTCTCCTGATTTTTGATAACCTTTTGCTGCTGCTCAATATCCGATTGCTGAATTGTTATCCGATCAAACTGATTACTTATAATATTTGCATTAAGAGAATCTATCAAAATGGTATTTAGCTTATTGTTTTTAGGAACAATTTCTTTATTGGCTATTTTCAAAGCCAACTTTATTGCTTCGGCAGCTCCTGTAGGATATAAAACCGTGGCTTCTAAAATCCCTTCCTGAACCAACTGAAGTCCACCATTAGGCCCATTAAGACCATCTACTCCTATAATTTTTATGCTTTTCTCTAAGCCTCTCTTTTTAAGAACCATCCAGGTCTGATAGGCAATTTCGTCATTATAAGCATAGATATAATTAATATTGGGAAAATTATTCAGTATTTTTAAAAAATCATCTAAGACTAATTCATCTCTTTTAGCCTCCATGGTAACCACTTTGACACCCGGATATTTATCTAAAATTTGCCTGAAACCTAAATTTCTCTCATAACCGGGCGAGGTAGATGAATTTCCTTTTATCTCAACAACATTAGCATTCCCTTTAGACAAGGAAACAATATGCTTAGCTGCAATTCTTCCTACCTCAATATTATCTGCACCTATATGAGCCGTGTAATTTGAAGTATTTACTTTTCTATCCACAACAATTACAGGAATTCCTTTAAGAACCGCCTTTTCTATTACAGGAACAATCGAATCCGATTCAAAGGGAGAAACAATTATAATGTCTTTTTTATCCTGAATCATCTTTTCAATGTCCTGGATTTGCTTTTTTACTTTACGGTTAGCATTATAAATAGTCAGCTTAACTCTCGGGTGCAGAGAAGCTTCTACCGTCATTTCATGATTCATCGACATTCTCCAAATATCCTGATTAATACATTGCGAAAATCCTATCGAAACCGGATCTACTTCGGTTGATGACTTACATGAATTAAAAAAAATGATAACACCAAAAATTATTATGAAAGAGTATTTTCTCAACATAAATTATATAAATTAAATAATAACTGTGAATTATATTCTCAATATACTTTGGTTAGCATATTGCTTAAAATTTTATTTCAAAATAGATTAAAACTT
>NCDW01000044.1 GCA_002280395.1 Flavobacteriales bacterium 32-35-8 | reverse complement strand
TATGATGGCTCCAACTTCAAGTTTCACAACCTCATCAAATTCGGTTTGAAACAACAACCAATTGTCTTCGTTAAAATAATTTTCAAAAGTATCAAATTCGTACTTTTAATGGCATCCATTAGTTTTTTAATCATAGGTTCTTTTAAAAGCGTCATTAGGCATACTGGCTTTACAGATGTTATTAACGTTTTTAAGGCAGTGTTTTTAATGTCGCTAATAACTGTTGTGTTTGTGTTATTTAATAGCGTGCTTAATCTTATAGATAATTTTACCATACCATTGACTATCATAGTGATACATGCGGTGTTTGCTTTTGTAGCTTTAAGTGGCAGTCGATTATTATTCAAGATGGGGTATAATCATCTAAAATGCAAGAATGTATCTTCTAAAAGAGTTCTTATATATGGAGCAGGAGATTCTGGCATTGTTACATACAACGCATTGATAAATAATTTCAGGGAACGTTTTAATGTTGTTGGATTTATTGATGATAATCACCTAAAAAATGGAAAATCAATTAATGGTATTTCCATTTTGCCTAAAAGTAAGATTGACCAAAACTATGTAGAATGCCATAATATCAATGAAATAATAGTTGCTTCAGAAAAAATCAGTAAAGAAAGTTTACTTTGTTTAGTGGGCCTAGATGTGAAAGTTACTAAAGTGCCACCTATTGAAAGTTGGATTAATGGAGAGCTTAGCCTTAAACAGATTAAGCAAGTTCAGATTGAAGATTTATTAGGGCGTAAGCCAATAGAAATAGACAATCCTAATCTTTTAAATGAGTTTAATGGAGAAACCATTTTTAATTACTGGAGCTGCTGGCTCTATAGGTAGTGAGCTGGTTAAACAACTTTCGTTTTTTAATGTTAAAGAATTGATTCTAGTAGATCAAGCCGAATCTGCATTATATGATGTACAACAGGATTTGATAAGAAACGGAAAGCATAATTTTACTGCCATAGTAGCCGATATTAGGGATGCGATAAGGATGGACAATATTTTTCAAGAACATAGACCGACCCTTGTATTCCATGCTGCGGCTTATAAGCATGTGCCGCTGATGGAAAAATCGCCTTACGAATCCATAAAGATAAATGTAAATGGTACAAAAATATTGGCCGATATATCCTCACATTATAACGTAAAGAAATTTGTTTTTGTATCGACCGATAAAGCCGTTAATCCAACAAGTGTTATGGGCGCTACCAAGCGTATCGCCGAAATGTACATTTCTTGTTTGCAAAAAGAAAGTAAAACGAAGTTTATCACAACGCGATTTGGTAATGTGCTAGGGTCTAATGGTTCTGTAATTCCATTATTTAAAAAACAAATTGAAAATGGAGGCCCCTTAACTTTAACACATAAAGAAATAACCAGATACTTCATGACCATACCTGAAGCCTCTCAATTGGTTTTAGAAGCTGGAACCATGGGTAAAGGCGGTGAAATATTTATATTTGACATGGGTGATTCCGTTAAAATCTATGACCTAGCAAAAAATATGATTAAATTATCTGGTTTAAGATATCCTGAAGACATCGATATAAAAATTACGGGGTTAAGACCAGGTGAGAAGTTGTATGAAGAATTATTGGCCAATGGGGAAAACACATTATCTACCTATCATAAAAAAATAATGATAAGCAAAACCCGTGAACTAGATTATGCTTTTGTTAAGGCTCAAATTGAAGAATTATGCATAACCAATCGTTTTCAAAACAGCAATATTGTTATAAAAATGAAACAGTTAATACCCGAATATAAATCTAATAATTCTGATTTTGAGCGTTTTGACAAACGTGTACAAGTTTACAAAAAATCAAAAGGTATTTTATCGAGTAAAGACCATAAAACTTATGGTAATTTATAATAAAAGATTTTTTAGTACTTTCCCCAAATAATTTAAGAAAATGATCAAAAATAATAGTTTGTACGCAAGTCTTAACCTGAAATCTCGTTTTATTACTTTAATGGTCGTATTAATATCCTCATCTTGTGCAACCAAAAAAGATGTTGTGTATTTTCAGAACGCTAAGGACTTTGAAACTATAGTAAACACCGATACTTTTGCACCAAGGTTTAAAATCAATGATATTGTAAGTATTTTTGTTTCTGTTTATGATAAAACAGGAGAACTAACAAGGCCTTTTAATTTAGTTACCCAAGATGGAGGTGAAGGTGGAAGTGCGATTGATTATTTAATAGACACTGATGGGAATATAGATTATCCTGTTTTAGGAAAAGTAAAATTGATTGGCTTAACCGTTGAAGAAGCTAAACAACTTCTAAAAGAAAAGCTTGCAGAAGGTGATTACCTTAAAGATCCTGTAATAAGTATGCGTATTAAAAACTTTAGAATCTCCGTAATTGGGGCTGTAAATTCACCAGGAGTTTATCCCATATCAGGAGAGCGCACTAATATTTTAGAGGCACTTGCCATTGCGGGAGATTTAAATTTAAAAGGACGTAGGGATAACATTCTTGTGATTAGGGATTTTAATGGCACTAAAACCTATACCAGAGTTGATATTACCAATAAAGAAGTATTTAATTCGCCCGTATACTTTTTAACCCAAAATGATGTTGTGTATGTGGAGCCTAACAACTCCGCTATAAGTGGGGCTGGAGGAGATTCCAGAATAAATCAAATTATAGGATATTCATCACTTCTAGTAAGTATCATTCTTTTAACCACTCGATTATAATTACTCATTAAGATTTATAATATGCAATTGAATCAGGAAAATAGTTTTAGCTTAAAAAAGTCGATTAAATTATATACCAAAAGGTGGATTTGGTTTGTTTTGAGTTGCCTAATCTGCTTAGGGGTTGCTTACTTATATATTCGCTACTCAGTGCCTCAATATTCGTCCACTGCAAAAATTATGCTTATAAGTGAAAATGATAAATCATCGCCCACTGCAGCCCTTAGTGAGCTTTCTCCTATGTCTAGTACTTCAAATGCAGAAACTGAAGATGAAATATTGGTATTCACATCAAAGACCGTTATTAATAATGTAGCAAAGAAACTAAATTTAAATATACGGTACTTTACCCAAGGTCGCGTTTTAGAATCAGAACTTTATAAGAGCGCCCCCATACATGTCAATTTTATTGCACCAGATTCGTTATTGCAGACGATTGATTTCAATTTTTTTGTGGATGTGACGTCTGAGACAGGTTTTGAGTATAGAATCAATGAGGAGGATGCTCCTGAGTCTAAATCATTCGGGGAAAGCATACCTACTTTTTTCGGAAGCATCGTAGTCACGCCAAAAAACAATATTTCCAATAAATTAATTGGGGAAAATTTCAGGGTTAATGTGGTGCCTATAAATTACATTGTTGATGATTTGAGAAATCGCATTGGAGTCTATCAATCATCCGACCTGTCTAAAGTTTTAGATATTTATTTGGTCGATCCCATCCCGCAAAAGGCAAACGATATCATAAATGCCTTGATAGCAGAATACGATACGCATACCACGGATTTAAAAAACATTCGTTCTAAAAATACGGCTGATTTTATTGATTCCAGAGTCGATTTAATTGCTTCAGATCTAGTGAGTGTTGATGATAGTATTGTGAGGTTTAAAACTGGTAATAAAGTCACCGATGTCACTTCCGAAGCTGGCATGTTTTTAAATTCCAGTGTCACTAATGAACAAGCACTTATAGAAAGTACTACGCAATTGAGACAGCTTAATTATATGGGGGAATCCTTGTCAAATACAAATTCCTACGAAGCCATTCCTTCTAACTTGGGAATGGGCGATGCTTCCATAAGTGAGCTTTCAGCCAGGTATAATGAATTGTTGGATAACAGAAAGCGTCTTTTGCAAAGTGCTGGTGAAAAAAACATTGTTGTGGTTGAATTGGACCAAACATTAAACAACATTCGTCAAAGTTTAATGCAGAATGTCAATAATGCCAAAAAATCATTGAGTATTAAAATTGGCAGCTTAGAGAATCAGTCTAATTTATTAAATTCTAAAATATATTCCGTTCCTGGACAACAGAGCAAGCTGCGAGGAATTGAAAGGAAACAAGGAATCAAGGAATCATTATACCTCTATTTATTGCAAAAAAGGGAAGAGGCTGCTATTTCATTAACATCAACAGCACCAAACCTTAAAGTTCTTGATGAAGCATACGATTCTGGAACCCCTATATCCCCCAATAAAAAAATACTGTTTATAGCTGCTTTTTTTATTGGTTTGTTTGTTCCTTTTTCAATTATTTATGTGGGAGATTTATTGGATACTAGAATCCATAATAAGGAAGATTTAGAACAAATCATTAAGAATATAACAGTTCTTGGAGAAATTCCAAAAGTAAATGATGTGGAGTTTTTGGTTGAAAGAAATGATCGTTCTTTACTGTCTGAATCTTTTGGGATTATAAGAACTAATTTTGACTACATAATAAGAGGTAGAAAAAGTCTTGATGGCTATGATAACGTGGTGTTTGTTACGTCCACAATCAATGGTGAAGGAAAATCTTTTTTTAGTATGAATTTTTCGTTAACACTAGCCAATACAGATAAAAGGGTTTTATTAATTGGTGCTGATATAAGAAACCCAAAAATTCCATCAGAAATCAAAAATCAGAAGAAAGCCAATAATATCGAAATTGGATTAACCGAATATTTAACAGAAGAATCCATTTTACTTGGTTCCATCATTAACACCTATAACGTTAAAGGCAATCAAATAGATGTATTACTATCTGGAAAAATACCACCCAACCCAGCCGAATTATTGATGAGTGATAGAATGAAGCCATTATTTGATTATGTATCCAGTCAATATGATTATGTTATAGTTGATACGGCTCCATCCATGCTGGTAACCGACACCTTGTTGTTTAGTCAATTTGCGGGACATACCATTTATTTAACCAGAGCTGATTATACAGAAAAAGAAATTCTAAATTATGCCAAAGAATTGCATGCCGATAAAAAACTTAACGGGATGATGCTGGTGGTTAATGATGTGAAACAATCCAATTTTGGTTATGGAGCCAAGTATGGTTATTATGGAACTCCAACTAAAAAAGGCTTTTTTAAAAGAAAAAATTAAATAACTGTAAAGGTATTATTTGTAGTTTCTATAATTTTTTTAAGTTTATTAATGCAACTTTCGTTGACATAAAGTTCAGTTATTTTTTTTATGTGATTTTCATTGTGGACATCACTTCCAACAAAATCAATTAAGCCTTCTTGAATCAAATCAATGGCTGTTTTTTCTACACTTTTGCCATAATGATCCCCTAGTGATAATAGGTTAAGTTGAAAAAGACATCCTAGCTTTTTTAATGTTTTATAATACTCAAACTTATTATGATAAAACGAATAGCGTTCTGGATGGGCTAAAATAGGGGTGTAACCTTTTGTTTTTAATTTAAAAATAATATCTTCAAAATTAAGGGGCGCTTGAAAATAAGACATTTCTACTAAAATATATTTGCCTCTTAAAGGGTAAAGGTTTTCAGTCTCTAATAAAACATCAAAATGGTCATCCAACATATACTCTGCCGCTGGATTAATGCTAATGTTCCTTTGCATTTTTCGGGGGATGGCCTCCAGTAACTCTTGATACGAATCCCCAATGGTTTCAAAAGTATTGGGATAAAAATCATGCATGATGTGTGGCGTGGGTATAAACTGCCTAATCCCCAAATCCATTAATCTTTTGATTAAGATTAAAGATTCTTCGGTATTTTTAGCACCATCATCTATTCCAGGGAGTATGTGATTATGTATATCAACAAATCCTTCTAGCAAATCTTTGACGAAATATTTTTTTGAAAAAATGCTAAGCATTATAAAAAATTAATTGTTAACTAAATGTTTGCAATAAATAAGCACAAATGTCATGCTAAACTAGTTTCGCCATTTCAAGTACAAATGGGATACTTTAAGGATTGGGTTAAAAATGATTTGTATTATTTATAAAGAATAGTACTTAAACGCGTCAATGATGATAGATTCATCAACCAAACAATCAATTTTAGGTTTACCAATGGCTTCCAATAACACAAAATTCACATTGCCATGATTGTTTTTCTTATCGTATTTAAGCAACTCTATTATTGGCGAATAATCGCTTTCAAGGATATCTACTTTTCCATAATAGTTGCCAAATAATTGTTTTATACCATTAGTGGTATCTTCAGGAAAACCGACCAATTGGGTCGATATGTAACTCGCTAAAACAATCCCTATGGCAATGGCCTCTCCATGCAATAACGATGTTTTATTGGGATTCGTTAAAAAATAAGATTCTATGGCATGGCCTAAGGTATGTCCGTAATTCAATGTTTTTCGCAAGCCGTTTTCAAAAGGATCTTGGTCTACAACAACTTTTTTAATCAATACGGATTCATAAATTAAACCATCTAAATCGTCTATTTTCAGCTTAGACAAATCTTTAAATTTATTCCAATAGTCTTCACTAATAATCAAACCATGTTTTAACATTTCAGCTAGACCAGATTTCATCTGATTTTGTGGTAATGTTTGTAAAAATGAGGTATCGATCAATACCATATTTGGGTTACTAATAACCCCAATTTGGTTTTTTAAATTACCCAAATCAACTCCAGTCTTTCCACCAACAGAGGCATCAACCATCGCCAATAAGGATGTTGGCACATTAATGTAAGCAATACCACGTTTGAATGTAGAAGCCACAAAACCACCTAAATCGGTTACAACACCGCCACCAACGTTTATAAGGAGGCTTTTTCTATCGGCATCCAACTCCGAAAGTGTGTTCCAAACCCCCACGCAAGTATCAATGTTTTTGTTGATTTCCCCTTCTTCAATTTCTATGATTTCTATAACGGCATTCGTTTCCAGTTTTTCAAGAAAAAGAGGCAGACAATGGATATGGGTATTGGTATCAACTAAAATAAATATCTTCGAAAAATTAGCATTCTTAATATGTTCATTTAATGATATATAGCATACCTCATTAAAATGAATCATGCAATCATTTGCGGTAATGGATGTCATCTGTAAAACTATCTGTATTATTAATATTTATTACGATACACCTTTAAATCATCAAACGTATTTAATGGAAAAAATAGGTGATCATAATGGGCGAAATTAAGGATTTTTGAACAAAATGATGCTACTAACATGTATCTTTATATAAATTTCCTAAAATGACTTCTGATAGAATTTTTGATAATACCGAAATCGCTTTTTCACTTAAAAGCGATACAGAATTGGAGCGCGCTTATTTTTTATTTAAAATGATATCTATTGAGCCCTTGGTTAGAATTGGAACGGCAGCGACAAACTTTGCGTTAAAAGCCCATTTACCAATTGAAGGCCTAATACGCTCGACGGTTTTCGATCATTTTTGTGGTGGTGTTAATGAGGAAGATTGTTTGCCTGTTATCCATAAAATGTTTGAGAAAGGGGTGAGCTCTGTGCTGGACTATTCTGTTGAGGGAAAGGAAAATGAAGCAGAATTTGATTTGGTCATGCAAACGATTCTAAAAATAATGGATTTTGCAAAAGAAATAGATGCCATCCCTATAGCTGTTTTCAAGCCTACGGGACTTGGGCGATTGGATTTGTACGAGAAAAAGGGTCGTGGTAAAACATTTACCAAAGAAGAACAAGAGGAATGGAACAACATGGTCGCTAGATATGATGCCATCTGTAAAAAGGGCAAGCAAAATAATATGGCGGTTTTAATTGATGCAGAGGAAAGTTGGATGCAGGATGCAGCAGATGATTTAGTTACCAATATGATGCAAAAATACAATACAGAGAAGCCCATCGTTTTTAACACGTTACAAATGTACAGACATGATAGACTTGAATTTTTGAAAAATCAGCATGATTTAGCAAAATCGAAAGGGTTTTATCTAGGTTATAAGTTGGTTCGTGGCGCGTATATGGAAAAAGAAAATGATAGAGCTAACTATAATAATTATAAATCGCCTATTTGTAGCAATAAATCTGAAACCGATAAAAATTTTAATAACGGCCTAGAATACATTATAAAAAACATAGATACCATAGCGCTTTTTGCTGGAACGCACAATGAAGAAAGTTCTTATTTTTTAATGTCATTAATGAAAGACCACGGGTTAGAAAATAATGATGGACGGGTTTGGTTCGGACAATTGTATGGCATGAGCGATAATATAAGCTTTAACCTTGCGAATAGAGGTTACAACGTTGCCAAATACATGCCTTTTGGCCCTGTAAAAGATGTGATGCCGTATTTAATAAGAAGGGCAGAAGAAAACACTTCTGTTGCTGGGCAAACAGGAAGGGAATTAAATTTGATAACCAAGGAGAAACAACGTAGAAAACTAAGTCTGACTAGCTGAAAACTTATTAAAACAAACTACTGGGGTTTATTTTGTCCAAACTTTTGTGATGGTGATGATGATGAGTTTTAAATCGTAAAACAAATTTTGTTTTTTAATGTATTCCTTATTGAGTTTCAATTTATCTGGAATAATGGTATTAATAAAATAGCTTTCGGGGTCTTCATAAGCTGCTAAAAGCTCTACCTCGTTGCGATATTTTAATGACGCAAGACTTGTGATGCCTGGCCTTACAGTAAAAATAATATGATCTTCTTGATTGTAAAAGTTCACGTAATGCCTTAGCTCAGGCCTTGGCCCCACAAAACTCATGTCTCCAATTAAAATATTTATCAGTTGGGGAAATTCATCAATTTTATAGCGCCGTAAAAAATAACCGATTTTTGTAATTCTAGAATCGTGGTTTCCTAATGTAAGCAGTCCCTTTGTTTGGGAAGCCACATACATGGTCCTGAATTTATAAATGTTGAAATCTTTATTGTTTTTCCCAACACGCTCTTGGATAAATAAAACAGGCCCTTGGGAATCCCGTTTGATTGCAATAGCAATTATGAACAGAAGGGGCGATAGAATTATTAAGGCAATTATTGAAAGAACAACATCAAAACTGCGCTTAATCATTCTTTTTTAATGGATAAATTTAATAATGTAGCAATGCTATCGCAGTTTTCAACGGACAAAAGAATGTCTTTTTCATTAAAATCACCTTGAATGCTATAAATGGCACATGGTGTATGTCTTGGATCACTTTTGGAAAAGTTGATGTCCCCTTTTTTAAGAACATGACTTATCATGGAAGTATCGAGTTGATGCTCATTCATAAGCAATTGAACAGCATCACTATAAACTATTTTTTTTGAATTGATGTTTTTAAGAACGCGGGCATCAGGGCCATAGCTGCATGATACTTTTTTTCCATTTAAAAAGAATGCCAAAATGATTAATCCTATGGAAAACCCGCCAAGATAATACCCAATACGCTGTAGTAATGTCATTTATTGTGTTTAAAAAGGCAAAGTGGTTTAAAACACTAACAGGTTAATGTCACTGTATTTTAAATCAAACCATTCGCCAACAGATTTACTGGTTAAAATACCGTGGTAAAAATACAACCCATTTTTTAAACCTTTGTCAAATCGAAGAGAATTTTCTATGCCACCATCCTCCGCGATTTTCAATAGATAAGGCGTGAAAATATTGCTAATGGATATGGAAGCCGTACGCGAATAGCGCGCAGGAATATTGGGCACACAATAATGGATTACACCATGTTTTATAAAGGTTGGGTTTTTATGTGTTGTTACTTCACTTGTTTCAAAACATCCACCCGTATCAATACTCACATCGATGATGATGGATCTTTTTTTCATGGATTGAACAAGCGCTTCCGATACGATGATGGGGGACCTATTATTTCCTCTTACGGCACCTATAACAACATCACATCGTTTTAATGCTTTCGTTAAATTTTTCGGCTGAATGGTCGAGGTATAAAGCGGCCTGCCTAAATGTGTTTGTATTCGTCTTAACTTGGTTATGGAATTATCAAATATTTTCACATTGGCCCCTAATCCTATGGCACTTCTTGCAGCAAATTCCCCAACGGTTCCGGCACCTAATATAACAACTTCAACAGGCGGTACACCACTTATATTTCCGAACATTAAGCCATTGCCTTCTATGTCGTTTGATAATAATTGGGCAGCAATTAAAATAGATGCTGTTCCTGCAATTTCACTTAATGACCTTACAGCTGGGTAAGAGCCATCACCATCACGAATAAACTCAAAAGCAAGCGCGGTAATCCGTTTGGATGCCAGTGCTTCAAAATATGCTTTGGTCTGGATTTTAATCTGTAATGCAGATATTAATATGGTTTGTGGGTTCAAAAGTTTAATCTGCTCCAAACTTGGTGGTTCTACTTTAAGCACCATGGGGCAGCCAAATACTTTGGCGGTATCTTTGGTTATTTCTGCACCGGCTTCACTGTACTCCCTATCTGTAAAGCTGGCACCATCGCCGGCACCAGATTCCATAAGTACCTTATGCCCATTGCTTATAAGTGCAAAAACGGCATCGGGTGTTAAACAAACCCTTTTTTCTTGAAAGGCAGTTTCCTTTGGAATGCCTATATATAGTTCTCCTTTGCGTTTTAATATTTCAAGTTTTTCTTCTTGAGGCAGCAATTGCTGTTTGGTAAAAGGAGATGGTAAATCCGCCATTTTTTTAATTTTAAGGAAAATCAAATTACGAATATTTTTTTTGTTAAATCAACTCAAATAAATAAATATTTCAACAAAATAATACCATAAGAAAAAGTTTCATTATGATGTACAATTACTGCATCACTTTTTAAATAAATTGTTATAAGTTTGTAATTATAAACCGATTTATGTACTTAAAATCAATAGTTTATTTATGTTTTTTATGCTGTTCCCCTTTGGTTGCTCAAGACCTAACGTTAAGTGGAAAAGTAGTAGATGCAAATAACCTCCCGCTAGCCTATACGAATGTGGTTCTACTAATGGATGAAGATAATGCGCCATTAAAAGGAACCACAACAGACGATGAAGGTTTTTTTAAAATAGATCACCTAAAAAGCGGTAATTACCAACTCAAAATAACGTATTTGGGCTTTAAAACATATACCCAAAGCATAAATCTTAATGCCGACACAAATCTAAATGCCATTATTTTGGAAGAGGACACCCAAGAATTAGGTGGTGTTTTGGTAGTAGCAAAACGACCTAGCGTTAAGCGTTTGGTAGATAGATTGGTATTTGATGTCGAAAACTCTACACTTTCCAATAATAATGTACTGGATGTTTTGAAGTTTTCCCCAGGGGTTTTTGTTTATGATGGGAAGATTACCGTAAAAAATAGTGAACCTATCATATACATAAACGACAGAAGGATACACTTATCATCAAGCGAAGTGCAACAGCTTTTAGAAGGAACTTCTGCAGCTAACATAAAATCCATAGAAGTCATTACAAATCCACCAGCTAAGTACGAGGCTGAAGGTGGGGCCGTTATCAATATTGTAACAAGCAAAAATATCATTGCTGGTTACAATGGAAGTGTTTTTGGAAATTACAAACAAGGTTTTGAGTACCCTAAGTATGCTTTAGGCACGAGTCATTTTTTTAAAACAGACAAACTGAATTCATATTTAAATTATAATGTAAGTCCCCGAAAGGATTTTAGGCATAATGATGAATTTGTTAATTTTTTCTTTGATCTCATTGTATTCCTGTTCAATTTTCTCTCTTTCGAGTGCTGCGAGTCGTCTTAGCTGCATATCAAGTATTGCATTTGC
>NCDW01000289.1 GCA_002280395.1 Flavobacteriales bacterium 32-35-8 | reverse complement strand
AATGAATAATGAATAATGAATAATGAATAATGAATAATAGATTATATTTTTTTACAAGCCCTTAGCATTTCCCTCTTCCCTGGTGGGCCAGGTAATTTTTCTACGTTGAAGCCAACAGCTTGCATGGCTCTACGCACACTCCCTTTTGCGGAATAGGTTACCAAAACACCATTAGGTTTTAATGCGTCATACATTTTTTGGAAAATGGTTTCTGTCCATAATTCTGGTTGTACCCTAGCTCCAAAAGCATCAAAATAAATGATATTGAATTTATTTTGGTCGTTTATTTCTGAAAAGAATTTGTTTTCCTTAGTAAGTAAAAAATGAGGTGTGATTTTACAGGATTCCTCCCAAGGTACTTGATGCATGGTATCGAAAAATGATGCTTTACTTTCTGCTTTTAATTGCGTTACATAATTCATCTTCAAGAGGTCTTCTTCTGAAACTGGATAAGCTTCTACTCCATAATAATCAATTGAAACATGCAACTTTTCAGATTCAATACAGGTTATAAAAGCATTTAACCCGGTACCAAAACCGATTTCCAAAATAGATATATCATCATAGTTTTGTTCACATAGATAATTTAATCCATGCTTGATAAACACATGATACGCTTCTTGAATGGCACCGTGTTTAGAATGGTAGGGCTCATCCCATTCCGGTAAATAGATGGTTGAAGAACCGTCGGCAGTAATAATAACGTTGCGTTCCAAAATTACTGAGCAATCAATACACCATCCGCCTCAAAAGACAAGGTTCTTTTTGGTTGAACTATGCTCGCAATCTCACTAGGTGCCTTACCTGCATCTTCAGCGTAATGCTTTTGTACTTCTTTGCCAACAATATCTTTTGGAACAAAAAAGCCATAATCTTTAAATTTTACCATGACTTCTTTCCCATCTCCTAAATCCAATGTCATCCAGCAGCCTTTAGCCTGGCAAACCTCAGTGACTTTTGCTGTTATTTTAGAATCAATAGTATCTCCCACACTCATCACTTCATATTGCATGATGGCATCCATAGCCTCTAAAGCATCATCATCGGTAATGTTCTTTCCAAAAGATGTATATTCAGCAATGCCCTCTACTTGCGTTGTTTTATCAGTATTTTGTTTGCATGATGTTAACATAAAAACACAAATACACAGCACTAATATATTTTTAACACACATAAAGTTTGAATTTTAGCGTTTTGTTGTAAATATACCCATTTTTTCAACGCTATTTTCTTAAATTTGTTCACGTAAAGACATGAATTTATGAATACATTAATGAGTGATATAAAAATCACAAAGACCAAAACTACAAAAATTCATGATGTAGATTTTGATAATTTAAATTTTGGAAGAACATTTTCCGATCACATGTTGGTATGTGATTTTAAAGATGGTAAATGGCAATCTCCAGAGATTGTACCATATCAAGCTATTGTTTTAGATCCTTCAGCAAAAATATTCCATTACGGACAATCTGTTTTTGAAGGTCTAAAAGCCTATAAAGATACGGATGATAGTGTTTGGTTATTTCGTCCACTTGAGAACTTTAAACGTTTGAATATTTCAGCGAAGCGATTGGCAATGCCTGAATTACCTGAAGAGATTTTTATGGACGGTTTAAAAGCACTCTTAAAAGTGGATAGTGAATGGATTCCTAAAAAAGAAGGCAGTTCCTTGTATATAAGACCGTTTATTTTTGCATCAGGCAATGGATTTCATGCCTCGCCTGCAGACGAATATAAATTTGTAATTGCTTTAGCGCCATCTGGTGCTTATTTCTCTGGAAACGTTAAAGTATTGATTGAAGAAACCTATTCACGTTCTGCGAATGGTGGTGTGGGTTTTGCTAAAGCCGGCGGTAATTATGCGGGGCAGTTTTACCCAACACAATTGGCTGTTGAAAAAGGCTATCAGCAAGTGATATGGACAGATGACACCAACCACGAATATATTGAAGAAGCTGGTGCCATGAATATTTTCATCAGAATAAACGACACGCTCATTACTGGACCAACTAGCGATAGAATATTGGATGGTATTACCAGAAAAAGCATTATTGATATTGCAAAAGCCGAAGGGATTCCTGTTGAAGTTAGGAAAATTACCGTTACCGAAGTGGTGAACGCTGCAAAAGATGGTAGTTTAAAAGAAATGTTTGGTGCTGGTACTGCTGCCGTGGTATCACCAATTTCTGGTTTCGGATATAAAGGTATTGATTATGATTTGCCAGAATTAAAAGAAACCTATGCTGCTTTTATAAAGAAGTACATCACCGATATACAAACCAACAAATCTGAAGACCCATTTGGTTGGAGAGTGAAGGTATAAAAGGGAACTCAAACTGACAATAAAAAAGAGAAGCTAAGCTTCTCTTTTTTTATTTCTTCAATATAGCATCTATATCTGGTTTAAAATAATTAGGGCCTTTTAACACTTTACCATCTTCCCTATAAATCGGTTGTCCGTCTTCTCCCAATTTACTCATATTGCTACGTTGTATTTCTTCAAAAACATCTTCTATTTTGTGCTGCAAACCGTGTTCTATAATAGTTCCGCATAAAATATAAAGCATATCTCCAAGGGCATCAGCAACTTCAACCAAATCGTTATTATTGGCTGCTTCTAGATATTCTTCGTTTTCTTCTTTCATTAAATTGAATCGAAGTCTGTTTTTTTCTGCTCCTAAGTCTGCCTTTGGAGATTCTAGATGTCCGATTTTAAACGCCGTATGAAATTCCTTTACAGCTTCTAATTTATTTTTCATTTGTGTTTTTTATTGTTTTAGAGGTCAAATGCAATGCCCTAATAAACATTTGATATTAGTTTGTAAATTTCCAAACGGGCATTTCATTGATTATTTCTTATTTTTGCATAAAAATAAACATATGTTCAGTAAAGGTCAAATCTATTTTGCCATTTTATTCATTATCGTTTTTGGCATCATCATAGCTTACACGTATAGAAAAGATTTGAAACTTCACAAGAAATTTTATTCTACTTCAAGGTTAATGTCACTCACAATGCTTTGTAAAGCATCATTCAAATACTCCACTTCCAATTGATCGAATTCTCCTTGATCTGCAGCTAAACGCAAGGTCGGATCAATGGGTAAACGTGCTAGGATTTTGATGTTATGACGAGAGGCGTATTCTTCAAGTTTACTTTCCCCAAAAGGATAAAACACTTGCCCACTTGCTTCATCTTTCATGTACGACATGTTTTCAATGATACCTAAGATTGGCACATTCATTTTGTTGGCCATATCAATGGCTTTTGCGAC
>NCDW01000043.1 GCA_002280395.1 Flavobacteriales bacterium 32-35-8 | reverse complement strand
TGTAGGTTTTTTTGTTGGAGTAGGTAATGAATACAATCTTATTGGAACTTTACTGTCAATTTTATGTTCAACAATACTTCCAGTTTCATATTGGTAGAAATTTTCATTGTTTTTTGAAAAGCTTCTCGAAAGCTTTGCAAAATAGGTAACTATTTGAACTATTCTATCTCTGATTTCTTCAAAAATTTTGCTTTTATAATTTAATCCAGATTTACTACTATTCCAAGGCATTAATTCTGGATTACCTCTCAAATAAATAAATATTCTCATTGCATTTAAACTAGGATGCGGTATTCCTGCAATTCCAGACGCAAATCCCATTTCATAGCTTTTATTTGCTCTGAGAACTAATCTATCATTACAATAAAAATATACACCATATTCACCTTCTCCAACTTGATCTTTAGAAGTCAAGCCAGATAAAATTTCAACATCTACTGTTTCGTTTGAATTTATTTCTAACGGGAATTTAAACCTTTGGGGACAATAATTTGGAGGATATGACCAAGATAAATCAAAGTCAATACTATCTAAATCTTTATTGTTAATTGATAATTTCAATTTAGAATTGCTTAGAAACTTTGCATAGGTCGAACTTAAATGTTCTTTAAGTTCTCCAATGAAAGTTTCGTTAACCGAGGTGCGGAGTTTAGTTAATTCGATTAATGTACTGTTTGGTTCTAATTCGATTGTTTCTTCAAAATAATCTATGTTCCAGTCTTCGTTTTTAATCCAATTATCATCATACTCAATAACTAGAGTTTTCTCATTCTTATATCTTGTTTTTATTTTTATTTCTTGGGATAATGCAACTACTGCTCTTTTTGAACCAACTCCAAAAACACCAATTGTTTCATCATAAGCTGTGTTTGAAGAAAAACCTGGCGCAATTATTAATTTTATTTCTGACTCCTTAATTCCACCAGCATTATCTTTAACGCAGATGGTTTGTTGTAAAGTGTCAATGTCTACTTGAATATGTAAATCATTTATTTTTCCTTCTTTTATCCATAAATCAATAGAATTGTCAATAAGCTCACAAATTGCTAACTCAGGGCTATAATCTGCAATTATTGATTGATAAAGTCTTTTGGATGGAATTGCAAGAATTGTAGACTGATTTTTCTTCATTTATATTTAAGTATTTGAATTTCAAATATAAAGAAATTTATATCCATATTTTGTTTTTTGAATTATGTTTCACGCTTACTAACAACTAGTTATATGTAGATAAATATATTCATTATTATCTATAATAGAGTTTTTTGTTATCCAATACAATTTTTATAATACAAACCAATATTAGCCTTTTCTTACAAGTAAACCAAACAATTCATTATTTTTTGCAATCGCCCTTAAAACCTCCATTTTGTATAGTTGGCATCAGTTCATAAACTTGGTAAACACTTACTAGCATTTCTATGCTTCTTCCCGTTGTTTTTACGGGTCATCTTTTTAACAAGTCCATAATAAGTCCATAACAAGTCCATAATAAATATGGACTTGTTATACATTTTATATGGATTGTATATGTATTTAATAAGAACAAAACACGGTAATGCTTTACAAAACCAACAATCCATCAATTATCCCAAAATTAGCTGTACATTTGCACGCAATTAAAAGGAGTAACCTAAATGAAATAGTGTTTGCTTCATAAAAACAAACTATGTCATTTACCAATTTAGGCTTATCCCAAGCCTTGCTAAAAGCTATTAGCAAAAAGGGATACACAACCCCTAGCCCCATACAACAAAAAGCCATTCCGCATATATTACAAGGGAAAGATATTTTGGCATCAGCCCAAACAGGTACCGGAAAAACAGCCGGGTTTACCTTGCCGCTTTTGCATTTGTTATCTGAAAACCCGAAAGAGAAATTCAGTCCCATTCGTGCTTTAATATTAACTCCAACCCGCGAGTTGGCAGCCCAAGTGTATGATAACGTTAGGGAATACAGCGAGTTTGTAAACATACGCAGTGCCGTTATTTTTGGTGGCGTAAACCAAAAACCCCAAATAGCAACCATGCGCCAAGGCATTGATGTGTTGGTAGCCACCCCGGGGCGTTTGTTGGATTTAATCAATCAGAATCACATTTCCTTAAAACGTGTGGAGATTTTGGTATTGGATGAAGCCGACCGCATGCTCGATATGGGATTTTTAAGGGATATAGAGCGCATTATAAAACTGATGCCAGAGAAACGCCAGAACTTGATGTTTTCGGCAACATTTTCGGCAGATATTAAAAAATTAGCGCATGGTATTTTAAATCACCCCGTGCAAGTGGAGGCGACTCCAGAAAACACGACGGTAGATGCCATTTCGCAAAAAGTATATCGCGTAGCGAAGGGTTTAAAATCGGATTTGATTATTAAATTGATTTCGGAAGGGAACTGGAAACAGGTTTTGGTATTCGGACGAACCAAACATGGCGCCAACAAACTTTGTGAAAAATTGGTGAAGGCAGGCATAACATCTGCCGCCATACACGGTAATAAAAGTCAAGGTGCCAGAACCAAAGCTTTGGAAGGATTTAAAAAAGGAACTGTGCGTGTGTTGGTTGCGACCGATATTGCGGCACGTGGTTTGGATATTCCATTGTTGCCCCATGTGATTAACTTTGAAATTCCTAACATCCCTGAAGACTATGTTCATAGAATTGGTAGAACGGGCAGGGCAGGTGCTGTGGGTGAAGCGATATCGTTGGTGAGCCCAGATGAAACCACGTTTTTACGGGATATTGAAAAACTGGTAGGCATGAAAATCCCATCAGAACTGATAGCTGGTTTTGAACCCGACCCAAATGCGTCCACCGAACCAGAAAAAAGAGAGCAACGCCAAGGAGGAAACCGTTCTAGAAATAATGCAAGTCTGAAACCTGCAAATGCCCAAAAAAGCAATCATTCCAGACGGCCAAAACGTAGTAACGAACGCAACAATGAGCGTTCCAGAAACGATAGAAGAAACTAAACGTTATGTCACCCATTTTAAAAGCAAAGATTTTAGAAGTTTGTGATAAAAAAATAAAGGAAAAAGGGGCCAATGTTGGTGTCTCTTTTTATGCCTTTTTTGAAAATAAAAATACGCAACCGGAGTTATTAATGGAAGCAGCTACGTGGTGGATTCAGGAACATACTTTAGACCATTTCGAGAAAGCTACAAAGATTAAAAAAATGGTTGAATTGTTATGAGTAAGCAACCCAACAACCCGCTACACGGCATTACTTTAGAACAAATCATCAACGATTTGGTGGCGCATTACGGTTGGGAATATATGGGCTATAACATCAAAATTAAATGCTTTACGGATAATCCTTCGGTAAAATCGAGTTTAACGTTTTTACGCAAAACACCTTGGGCGAGAACCAAAGTGGAAGCGATGTATTTGCAGATGCTTAAAAAACGAAGGTCTTAGTTTTAGTGGTATTACAAAAGGTCTATTTAGCGTAATTGTCTTAAACCTTCATAGACAACAATACCAACCGCATTGGCTAAATTCAAGCTTCTTACATGAGGACTATACAACGGAATTTTATAAAGGCTTTCAGCATGTTTTTCGATAATGGTTTTTGGCAATCCAACAGATTCTTTACCAAAAACTAAAAACAGATTGTCTTCAAACGGAATGTCCCAATGATTTTTAGTGCCATGGCTAGAGAGAAACACCATGTTTTTGTCTTTATGGATGTTGAAAAATTCGTCAGCACTCTCATAATACGTGATGGAGACATGTTTCCAATAATCCAATCCCGCACGTTTTAATTTGGTATCGTCAATTTGAAACCCGAACGGTTTTACAAGGTGTAAATGAGAACCGGAAGCCAATGCCAACCTGCCAATATTCCCTGTGTTGTTGGGTATTTCGGGTTCGATTAAAACAATATTTAAAGGCATTAATTATTTAACGTGATAGGTTAATTTCATGGTGATGGATGCGGTTTTCTCTTTCGATGCCGTGTTATAAACACCTCCCCAGGAATAGTCTTCGTTTGAGTTTTGTCCGGTAATTTGAAATATACCCATTTGAGCAATAGAAAGGTCGCCTAATGTAGCTCCAGAATTTTCAGAAATGCTTTTGGCACGCAGATGGGCGTTTTCGGTCGCTTGAGATACCATTTCAATTTTTAGATCCTCCAATTTTGTGTAGTAATACCGTGGCGCCATAGAATATAATTGAATGCCTTTGTTCAATAAATCGGTGACTTCCCTTGAAATTTTTTCAACCTTTTCCACCTCTTTTGAATTGATTTGAACGGTTTGGGTCAATGTGTAATCGGTAAATTCTTGGCCCAAGTATTTCCCGTCATCCGTGTAATTTTGTTTGAAGTTTTTGTCGGTAACAACCGCATTAAAAACAAACATGCTATCATTCAAACCTTTGGATTTAAGGTATTCAGAAATAATTTCTTTGTCTCTTTGTAAATCGGCATAAGCTTGTTTTAAGTCTTGGTTTACCTGCGAAAACCTAGCTTCCCAAACAATAAGGTCGGATGTAAAGTTAGCCTCTCCCAAGCCCGTAACGGAAATGGTTCCGGCTTGTTTGTTTCTATTGATAACGGCGTTTCCCAAAATAATGGAAGCCACCACAATGGCGATGGCGAATACAATGGCACTAAGATTTTTTGTCATTTTAAAAAGCGTTTATAGTGAAACTCATTAATTATCTGATGGATGTAACGAATTTACTAATTTTATCAATAGGATGTTCACTAAGGAATTTTATAAAAGCACTACCAATAATCGCTCCTTTGGCAAATTGTGTAGCTTGTGTAAAGGTTTTACTATCTGAAATGCCAAACCCAATAATCTGGGGGTTTTTAAGATTCATGTCGGCAATACGTTTAAAATACGCCGTATTTTCATCGCCAAAACCAGACTGACTGCCCGTAACGCTGGCACTACTTACCATGTAAATGAATCCGTTAGAGACAGAATCTATAAAGTTAATGCGCGCATCGGATGTTTGTGGCGTGATTAAAAACACATTGATTAAGCCGTATGTTTCAAACGTGGTTTTATACTCATCGTGATATACATCTACAGGTAAATCTGGGATAATCAAGCCATCAATACCGACTTCTTGGCATTTTTTACAAAAGGCTTCTACACCGTATTGAAGGATGGGATTAAAATAGCCCATGATGATTAACGGAATGTTCACCGTTTTCCGGATGTCTTTCAATTGATTGAAAAGCACTTCGGAAGTCATGCCATTTTTTAGAGCTTGGTTGGAGCTGGCTTGAATGGTTGGGCCATCGGCTAAGGGGTCGCTAAACGGCAAGCCGATTTCAATCATATCAACACCACTTTTTTCTAGGTCTTGAATGATGGTTACGGTATCGTTTAAGCTAGGATAACCCGCCGTAAAATATATGGATAGAAGTTTTTTGTCTTCTTGTAGTTTATTTTGAATTCGATTCATTTTGTCATTCCTGCGCAGGCAGGAATCTTTTTAAATTAAACGTTTATTTTTATGGATTCCGCATCAAGTGCGGAATGACAGCAATTGCTGCTTATAATTTAAAATATTTTATATAAGTATCTAAATCCTTATCGCCTCGTCCTGATAAACTCACCACAACGATCTCCTCTGGTTTAAAAGTTCGTTGCTCAAAAATGGCAAGCGCATGGGAACTTTCAATGGCGGGAATAATGCCTTCTAATTGGCATAATTCCAAACCAGCGGTCATGGCTTCATCATCGGTAATCGCCATAAATTCGGCACGGCCAGTTTTTGCTAAATGCGCATGCATAGGACCCACGCCAGGGTAATCCAATCCAGCAGAGATAGAATAAGGTTCTGTAATTTGTCCGTCGCTAGTTTGCATCAACAATGTTTTACAACCATGAATGATACCTTCTTTACCAAGTACAGAAGTTGCGGCACTTTCACCGGAATTCACACCCAATCCAGCCGCCTCAACAGCAATAATCTTCACATCGGGTTCATGTAAAAAATGATAGTAAGTTCCAGCAGCATTACTACCGCCGCCAATACAAGCGACTACATAATCGGGATTTTCCCTGCCTTCCTGTTCTTTTAATTGCCATTTGATTTCTTCGGAAATAACCGATTGAAACCGCGTAACCATATCTGGATAGGGGTGTGGCCCAATAGCAGACCCAATAATATAATGCGTGTTTACGGGATTATTAATCCAATCGCGAATGGCCTCGTTGGTCGCATCCTTAAGCGTTCTACTGCCCGATAAGGCAGGAACTACTTTAGCGCCTAGCATCTTCATACGTGCCACGTTGGGAGCTTGACGCGCAATGTCAATTTCGCCCATGTACACAATACATTCCAATCCCATTAAGGCACAAACCGTAGCTGTGGCAACGCCGTGTTGACCCGCACCGGTTTCAGCAATGATTCGGGTTTTTCCAAGACGCTTCGCCATAAGAATCTGACCGATGGTGTTGTTGATTTTATGGGCTCCCGTATGGTTTAAATCTTCGCGCTTTAAATAGATTTTTGTGTTGTATTTTTTGGAAAGTCGCTTGGCAAAATAGAGTGGAGACGGGCGACCCACATAATCTTTAAGCAATTGGTTGAACTCTTTTTTAAAGTCCGGTTCTGCCATCACGTCTAAATACTTTTGGCGCAATTCTTCTACGTTTGGATATAGCATTTCTGGTATGAATGCCCCTCCAAATACGCCATAATAGCCTTTTTCGTTTACGTTGTAGTTCATATTATTTTCTCATTCCCACGAAGGTGGGAATCTTTTTGTTTTTAGTTCAATTTTATAATAGATTCCTGCCTGTGCAGGAATGACAAATATTACGTCGTCTCCCGTTAGCTATCGGGATTTCTCGTAATGACGTTATGTTTAAACTCCTTTAATTTCTTAATATCTTTTAGTCCTGCTTCAATTTCAAATTTGCTATTTACATCGATAGCGTAACAGTATGTGGATTCCTGCCTTCGCAGGAATGACAACAGACTTTCAACTTCATTCAAACCAATACCACCACTTAAAAAAAATGGTTTTGTTGAAGGGTATTGATTTAAGATTGTCCAGTCGAAGACAAATCCGTTACCTCCAGGTAATGTGCCTTTGGTGTCGAATAAAAAGTAATCACAAACAGGTTCATAAGGTTTTAAATCATCAAAATTGAAATGGTTGTCTATTGAAAATGCTTTGATGATTTCAATATTGTACGTTTTTAATTTTTCACAATATTCATGAGATTCATGGCCATGTAACTGAACAGCATGTAAATGATACAAGTTTATTTTATCAATAACGTCATGAATTTCAGCATCCACAAAAACCCCTGTTTTTTTTATGGAATGCGGTATTTGGGGCATGTTGTTTTCACCGAAATTTCGAATGGATTTTTCGTGAAAAATAAAGCCAAGATAATCTGGTTGCAATGTTGCAACGTGTTCGATATTCTCTTGGTATTTCATACCGCAAACTTTGAGTTTCATATTTTCTTATTCCCACGAAAGTGGGAATCTTTTTATTTTTAGTTCGAATTTATAATGGATTCCTGCCTGCGCAGGAATGACAAATCAATGGTTTAGTTCGTTTATAAATTGCTTAGCACTTTCCCCCGGATTATCTGTTTTCATAAAATTTTCCCCAATTAAAAACCCTTGGAAACCAAAAGGCTGTAATTCTTTAATGGCTTCGATGTTGCTGATACCGCTTTCGGATACTTTTACAAACTCATTTGGAATGATTTCGCTTAGTGTTTTACTAATATCCAAGCTGACATCAAAGGTTTTTAAGTTTCTGTTGTTAACGCCTAACATATCCAAACTTGGCATGATGGATTTATGTAACTCTTCTTCGTTATGGACTTCCAATAACACATCCAATTGCAAACTTTTAGCAAACTCTGAAAATTGTTTGATTTCCGCTCTCGTTAAAATAGCGGCAATCAGCAAAATAACATCGGCACCATAAGCTTTGGCTTCCAATATTTGGTATTCGTCAATAATAAACTCTTTTCTTAACAAAGGTAGGTTACAACTGGCCCTCGCTAATAATAAATCATCTAAAGCACCACCAAAGTATTTTAAATCGGTTAACACGGACATCCCACATACACCAGCCTCTTCATAGCCTCTTGCCACATCCTGAACATTTAAATTCTGATTGATGGTGGATTTTGAAGGCGACCGTCTTTTGTGTTCAGCAATAATACCTGAGGTACTGTTTCTTAATTTATGGGCTAAAGACGTTGTTTTACGTTCAAATAAAACGGATTGTTCCAATTGGGAAACTGGAATTAACGATTTTCTTAAATCGACTTCGTTACGTTTATCGGCGACTATGTTATCTAATATATTCATTTACTCAATGCAATTAATGTCTCTAAACTTTGTTTTGCTTTTCCAGAAAACAACGACTCTTTCGCTAGTTCAAAACCCTGTTTGTGACTGATTTGTTTTGCGGTTGCAATCGCTAAACCAGCATTGGCACACACCACGTCGTTTTGTGCTTCGGTACCTTGTCCTTGAATGACCTCCATAAAGATTTTAGCAGATGATTCCACAGTATCGCCACCATAAATAGCGTCTTGTTTTATTTGAGGAATTCCCAAATCTTCTGGTGAAAATAATGTTTCACTGGCATTGGAAATCACTTTTGTTTTTCCCGTCAAAGATATTTCATCATAGCCATCTAAACCATGAACAATGCTATAATTTTTATCGGTATTCTGATATAAATAGCCGTACAAGCGAAGCAATTCTAAATTAAAAACCCCAATCATTTGGTTTTTTGGAAACGATGGATTTACCATAGGCCCCAATATGTTGAAAAACGTTTTTACGCCCAATTCCCTACGAATAGGGGCTACATGTTTCATGGCTGGATGAAACAACGGCGCGTGTAATACACAAATCCCGGCTTTATCCATAGAACGTTTTAAAAAGTCCTCATCATTCGAGAATTTAATACCTAAAAACTCCATAACGTTTGATGACCCACAAGATGAAGATACCCCATAATTACCATGTTTGGCTACATGCACGCCAGCGCCAGCAGTTATAAAAGATGCTAATGTTGAAATATTAAACGTGTCTTTACCATCCCCTCCTGTGCCACATAAATCGATGGCATTAAAATCGTTTAGGTTTACAGGAACACAAAGTTCAAGAAGGGCATCTCGAAAGCCTTTAAGCTCTTCAAGTGTGATGCTTCGTACCATAAAAACCGTCAGGAAGGAAGCAATCTGACTTTGGTTGTACATTTGGTTAGAAATGTTTACCAAAATCTGTTTGGCTTCTTCGCTTTCTAAGGTTTCGTGGTTGATTAATTTATTAAGTATCTGCTTCATTTTTGTCATTCCTGCGAAGGCAGGAATCTAAATTTAATTCAACTTTAGTTTGTAATGGATTGCTGCATTACTCATTGATTCTTATCTTGGAATAGGTATTCGTGAATCTCCGATTTTTCAGGAACAGAGCCTAGCTATCAATCCAATTCTTCAAAATCTGCTTTCCAAAAGGTGTTAAAACTGATTCGGGATGGTATTGCACGCCTCTCACATCATAGGTTTTATGGCGTAAAGACATCACTTGTCCGTTGGCATCAAACGACGTCGCTTCCAAACTGTCAGGCAAATTAGCATCAACCACCCAAGAATGATAACGACCGACTTCAATCTCTTTTTCAAGACCTTTAAATAACGATTCGTCATCCACGGTAATGGTAACTTTAGTCGCAACACCATGGTACACGTCTTCTAAATTTATTAGCGAACCACCAAAAACCTCGCCAATGGCTTGTTGCCCTAAGCACACACCTAAAATGCTTTTTGTGGAGGCATATTTTTTAATGATGGGTTTTAATAAACCGGCTTCATCTGGAATGCCTGGACCTGGTGACAACACGATTTTATCAAACGGTTCCACATCTTTTAGCGTCAATTTATCGTTTCTTAATACGGTAACATCACAATTTAGATCTTCTAAATAATGCACCAGATTGTATGTGAAACTGTCGTAATTATCTATAACTAGTATTTTCATATTTTTTATTCCTACGTAAGCAGGAATCTTTTTTAAATGTCTATTTCAATTTCTATAATGGATTCCTGCCAACGCAGGAATGACAGTATATTTATATGTCTTCCGCTAATGTAATGGCTTTTGTTAAGGCGCCTAATTTATTGTAAACTTCCTGTAACTCGTGTTCTGGATTTGATTTTGAAACCAAACCAGCACCTGCTTGCCAATGCAATTTATGGTCTTTACTTAAAAACGTCCGAATCATAATGGCATGGTTGAAATTGCCATCAAAATCCATAAAACCAATGGCGCCTCCATAAAAACCGCGACTTGTTTTTTCATATTGTTCAATCAGTTGCATGGCTCTGTGCTTGGGTGCACCACTTAAAGTTCCCGCAGGAAACGTGTCGGCAACAACTTGCATGGTTGGTGTTTCTTTATGCTTTTGACCAGTGACCTTACTCACCAAATGGATGACATGGGAAAAAAACTGAACTTCACGATAGGTATTTACGGTTACTTGGCTTCCATGCCTGCTTAAATCATTTCTAGCCAAATCTACCAACATCACGTGTTCGGCATTTTCTTTACTGTCGATTTTTAAAGCTTCAGCCAATTCGGCATCCTTTACATCATCACCTGTACGTTTAAAAGTTCCTGCAATTGGGTGTATTTCGGCTTTACCATCACTTACAATCAGCTGCGCTTCGGGTGAACTTCCAAATATTTTAAAATTACCGTAATCAAAATAGAATAGGTAAGGAGACGGATTGATGCTTCTTAAAGCCCTATACACATTAAACTCATCGCCTTTAAATTCTTGTGTAAAACTTTTTGATAATACCAATTGAAACACATCGCCTCTTGCACAATGTTTTTGGGCAAGTTCTACATGGGTTTTATATTCGGCATCGGTTAGATTTGAGGTAATATCTCCTGATGGTGAAAACTTATAAGAAGGAAAGTTTTGAATGTTAATCAGTGCATCTATATCATGGATATTGTTTTCCGTATTAAAACAATGCGCAAAAATATACGCTTCATTTTTAAAATGGTTGATGGCTATAATATTTTGATAAACAGCATAATAAACATCTGGGATATTAACTGAATTGTCTTTTTTGCTGATAGCAATATCTTCAAAATATCTTACGGCATCATATGCGGTGTAGCCAAAAATACCATTATGAATGAATTTAAAAGTCTCTTCGGAATTGGTTTCAAATCGTTTTGTGAATAGATGGATTTCATTTGCTAAATTAATGGTATCATCTATTTTAGTTGTCGTGGTACTTCCGTCAGGAAATGTTTGGGAAATAACCTCATTCTCAACTTTTATGGAAGCAATAGGATTAAAACAGATGTAGGAGAAGTTCTTTTGGCTCGCATGATAGTCGCCACTTTCCAATAGAATGCTATTAGGGTATTTATCCCTTATTTTATAGTAAACGGTAACGGGCGTAATGGTATCCGTTAGAATTTTTTTGTGGTACGTATGTAAATTATATGTCATCATAATAGTTTCATAAAAAAAGGCCTGTCGTGAATGACAAGCCTTTTTGATATTTTGAGTTTTAAATATACTAGGTTTTACTTCACGAAATTTAAGTTTCTAAAGGGCCACCACCAAGTATTATTTAAAATTGTATTCATTGTATTGTTTTTTTACTGTGCCAAATATAGAAATGAAAATATAATTACACAATACTTTTAGGTGTTTTTTTAAACAAAAAACTACCATAATTTATATGGTAGTTTATGCTGATCATCAGGAATAGAGAGAGTTAGTTTGCTATTAATCTTACCTTGCCTAATAATCGAATAAGTTCTTGTGTTTCATCATCTGTTAAAGGACTGATGATTTTTTTCTCTATACTATCAATTAATGTATCTATTATATCAAGGAGTTTTAATCCTTCTTGGGTAATAGTTATATCTATTTTTCTGCGATTGGTTTTATTAATATTTTTTTTGACATATTTTTTTGTAACAAGCTTATCAATCAACCTCGTGGTATTGCTCATTTTATTTATCATGAGTTCTTGTATCGTTTCTAAACTGATGGGTTTTTCATGCTGGCCACGTAAAATTCTA
>NCDW01000042.1 GCA_002280395.1 Flavobacteriales bacterium 32-35-8 | reverse complement strand
TACAATCAGATCAAATTGTTAAAATCTCAATTTTTATGAATGGATCAAAAGATAGTGGATTTAGAAATTTTTCTTTCGAAAGTTATTACTATTGTAAGCTGGAATTAATTGATAATGATAATATTGTTATTACTTGTTTACATTCCAATAAAATAGATAAAATATTAACGGATAATTTCAAAGAAGTTGAGATTATAAAAGTCAAAACTTTTTTCCCCATCATAACCTAAGATCCTGATTGATTGGGTTTATGAAAACGTTAACGTGGGTAATTAGCTTTGCTATGTACAAATGTTAGCCCAGGCATTTGCCCACAAAGATGCTAAAATATAGCAAAAAAGTTGTAGTAATAAAAAGCTGCAACTTTTTTTGTTTACTTTTAAAATAAATTTTCAGTAAAAATACATCAAAGATTTAGAACAGGCAAAGCGGTTGTAAATAAAGGCTTTACAGCCGTTTTATGATTTTTTGGTAATGACGGAAAAAGCAGTAAAAGGCGAGGTTTAGCAAAAGTAAGGTTACTTAAACGTTACTTTTGTAAACAGAAACAATACTTTTAAAATGCTGTATTTCAGTCTTCTGCATAGTTTTTCATATTGTTCCGTAGCTCACATAAGTTTAATTTTATCATTAAGAATTGTGAGTATGGAAACGACAAAAAAATCAACGTTTAAGGTATTGTTTTACCTTAAAAAGAATGCCCCGAAGAAAAACGGAAAGGTTACTGTTATGTGCAGGATTACAGTAAACGGCAAGCAGTCTGCATTTAGTACCAAGTTGGATATTTCCGCAACAAATTGGGATTTGAAGTATGGTAGGGTTCTAGGCAAGAGCCGAGAAGCCCAGGAGGTAAACGGCAAGCTTGACAAAACCCGTTTGGGTATCGAGGAATGCTACTCCAAAATCCTGAAGAATGAGGGAGCGGTAAACAGTACAAAACTTAAAAACGCTTTTCTCGGTATGGATAGCGGAGAACTGACCTTTTTCAGGTTCTATGAACAGTTCCTTTCCGACTATGAGAAAAAAGTAAACAGCGGACTTCGGGTAAATGGCACACGCAGTAAGTACAAAATACTTTTAAAACACCTGCGAAATTTTGCACTGACAAAATATGGTTACTCTGATTTATCATTTAACGACCTAACTTCTGATTTTGTACAGGACTTTGATTATTACCTTCGTGACGACCAAAGCTTGACACACAACACTATTTGGCTGTATATGATTGGATTTACCACGCTTTGCCGATTGGCAATGAGCAGAAAGCATCTTGCTTTCAATCCGTTCAGCGAGTACAAGAATACAAAAAAGGAGAAAGACAGAGGTTATCTGCTACGAAATGAGTTAGAACATCTTGTAACGTTCAACTGTGACAAAAAGAAAGATGAATTGGTTAAAGACCTGTTTGTTTTCAGTTGCTTTACAGGGCTTTCTTATTCAGATATGAAAGGTCTAAAAAACAGTAATATTCAGGATTTCTTTGACGGTAACCAGTGGATTATTGTACGCAGAAAGAAAACGGCAACATCATCAAACGTTATGCTCTTGGATATCCCAAAAATGATTATTGAGAAATATACAGGGTTCTCAAAGGATGGAAAGGTATTTCCCGTACCATCAAATACAGTTTGTAATGACAGCCTAAAGCGAATATCCCAACAAATCGACTGCCTAAAAGAAAAAAAAGTAACCTTTCATTTGGCACGCCACACATTTGCTACGCTGTTTTTAAGCGAGGGTGTTCCGCTCGAAAGTTTAAGCAAAATGCTAGGGCATAAGAATATTGCCACAACACAGATTTATGCCAAGATACTCAATGAAAAAGTTGGTAAGGATATGCAGAAGGTTTCGCACAAATTCAAAGACATGGAAAGTTCTTTTGTTTCGCAACTCTAAAAAAAATATTTTTTTTAATCAAGAAAAGTCAATATATGAGCATTGGCTTTTTTTTGTAATTTAGCTTTGGTAAAAAGCTTGTATATTCTTAATTTAGTTTAGAAAGCTTTCCTAATAGGTACAAACAAGACAACGTAATTATTAAAATCTTTTGAGGAAAGATAAGATATATGAAGATTTAAAATTTTCGACTGAATTTTCAGTCGAAGATTGGAACGTACTCATAAAATTGAAACTTGGAAAATATTTCACAAATGATTCAATTTTTGAGGAAAACAAAGAAATTCTAAGAACGGAAGTAATCAATTATATAAAATTTTGTACTAAGACGGAGTATTTCAAGCTATTTGAGAAAACATTTGATATATCCAAAGATTGCATTTTTTTAAACCGCCCAGAAAGCATTAGGATATTGGCTAATTCATTTGATGACATTTCAAATACAGATATGAAATGGCTGACAAATGCCCTGATTCAACCTGATTCATCTAATTTTTCTGAAAGAGATAAGGTAAGTTACTATTTTAAGGCAATTGATGAAACTCTTGAGGGAGCTTTTAAGCCAAGATTTAAACTGCTTGATAAACTAATCAATTTTAAATTAGATCAAATAATTGTTGATAATTCAAGCTTTGACTTTGGAAAATTAATTAGAGAATTTCCTTTACATATTAAATGTGATTTTTCTTTATTTCTTAAAGACCCTTTATTTTCAATACCCACTAATCAGTGGCGAAACATAGCGGCACATAAATCATTTACAATAAACACCGACAATATAGTTGTTGCATATGGTAAAGGAAATATCCATAAAAAAACTATTTCATATTCTGATTTTTATAAAATCGTTAATTGGACACAGGATATTTACAGAGTAATTCGATTAGCCCAAGTACTTACTAGTTTAAATTATATTGAAGAAATCGTCGAAATATTAGGCGGAACACAAAATATGAATGTTAGATTTGAAGCCTCTTTAGTGCATATTATTCACAATATGCAAATTGTAGGTTTCGAGTTTGTATCGAATGATGAACAAAACGAAACATTTTGTTTAAATGTTAGAGGCAAAGTCAATCATGATGTAAAATCTTCTTTGATACATGCATCTCAATGTTTAGACAAATTATCGCGTGCCATTTATAACGATAAATTCATAAGATATAGTTTTCAAAAAACTAAAATAAATATTGTTAATAATAGTGGAGATATATTGGCATCTGCAACAATTTCTATTGAAACAGCTATAAAGAGAGCACAAGGGGAATTGACGCTAAATGAATATTTAAGTAAAATGGAGTTTGATATAAAAAATTATAATTAAAGAACATCCATTGTTAAAACAATGAATGTTCTTTAATTAACTAATGTTACTTTTGCATTCTTTTAATTTAATCACTAACGTTGATAATTATCTTCCAATACCTTGATAATATCGCTTTCACGAAAAAGGATTTTCCGTTCGAGCTTGATAAAAGGTAGCAGTCCGTCATCCCTGTACTGTTGCAACGTCCGTTTGCTGATGTGTAGCATCTGGCAAACCTGTTCACCTGACAGGTAGATTTCTCCTTTCAATAAAGGGTGGAAATTTTCCCTGATATACAGCATTTCTTTTTTGATACCTACCACAGCTTCGATCAGGGCAAGCATATCCTCGTTTGAATCTCCAATCTGTTTCATTTCTTTTTCTTTTTTAATGGTCGCTCTCCCTGCATCAGTAACTCCACCTCGGATAATCTGAAATATGTTTTCCGATTGATTTGCGTTGACCCAAGAATACCCTTTGCCCTGTACGTTTGTAAAGTTCTTTTACTAACATTTAGCAGTTGGCAGGCTTCCTGCTGGTCGAGCCATTTTGTTGCCTGTTGCAATGCTTTGTAGGGTGTAGTGATTTCGTTAATCAATAGAGAAACTTCCTTTACTTCCCTGTGCAATGCTTTTAAAATCTGAATGTCTAAAACCGTTATTTCCATATCTACTTTATTTAAACCTCAAAAATAAAAGCTACTTATACAGGTATTTCCATTGTTGCTTTCAGAGGTAGCATTTGGCGTACAGATTCCAAATGCGGTATTAAAATCCCAATTTTGGTTTATTGTTTTTTGGGCGAGCCTGTTGTGTTTTGATTGTATTGTCCATTCTCAAGACAGGTTTTTTGTTGGTCTGTACAGACTGGCTTTTTTCATCGTTTCTGAAATCCGAACGCATAACCGTTTTTGTTGTACGGCTGGGCAGATTGTTTTGGCGGTTCAGCACGTTTGCCCCCGAACAGCCTATTCCAATCTATTAAGCCTTTTGCTTCCCTGAACTGGCGTTTAAAATTGGCAATGAAATTGGAAATCGGGTCGCCCTGCTTATCAACCTGCATCAAAGGGCTACTCTCTTTTTTCCTGATTAGTTCTTTCTCTTTCCGCTCCTTATCGGTTGTTACTTTTCGTGCCATAGGTTCAAAATTTTTCCCAATATAGAACACAGGTAAATGTGTTGTTTTCCTTTGGTATTTGGTGGCAGTATTTGGCATTAAAAATCACTTACAAAAAGAATAAAAAGGTAGCAAAGATAAGGCGGACAGCCACCGCACCACCCAACCAAAAGACTACGGCATAATGGCAGGTCAAATATGGTGGCTTCGCCGAGTTTTTTTGTTGCCCTGCCACCCTTCGGGACTTATTCCGTTTCCTTTTGGTTTTTTCGCCTGTCCGCCTTGTTAAAATGGCTTTCTTTTTTTTCTGTTTTTTTCTTTTGGAAAATAATTTTAAGGAGGAGAAACGTACGACTCACCACGTATAGTTATCAGAATAACGGTTTGTGTTTCTCGTTATAGATTTCCCTAATCAATTCACCGAACTCCTGAAAGTGGTATTCGATAATGTTGTCCAGATACGCATAAATTGTCAGTTTGTCGATGCCTATAATGTTGATTAGCCTGTTAAATGTTTCGTGGTGTTCCTGCCGAACATACACTGATTTACCCCTGCTTGCAGTACTGTTTGGAATTTTAAAGAACTGCCCACAGTAGTCCTCTTTGGTCGGCTTCTTTGGCTTATAAGTCATCTTTCTTGTATTACTCGCAGGTGTTTTTGTATGTTCAGTTTCCGCAGGTTCTTCGCCTGCCATTACACGCATAATAGCTTCCTCATCTACTTCGGGTTTGGCAAAATCTTCCCGATGTATTACTGCCTGTTGTTCCGTGAAAGATTGTTTCTTTTCATCAGTTAGGAAATTTTCAATAGAGAAATCCTCTTTTTCGGGTTGTTGATTTTTGTTTTCTTCGTGTATCATATCTCTTGTTTTTATATTATATCCAATTAGCTGTTTGGTTAACTAAGCAATCAGCTGTACGTACATACTGTTGCATCTATTTAACTACCTATCTACCTAAGCACCTGCATACCCTTAATTGGTTAGTTCATTAACTCAAAAATCTGTAATTCGTCTGCATTCAATCACGCAGATTTGTTGTCAGGATTTATGCTGATTGGTTACATAGTTAAGGATATAAACAATCAGCCAGCTAACCATATACAAAGAAAGCAAAAGCAGTCCCAGTCTATGTTGATATGGCACTCAAGGGTAGCATTTGGCGTTCATTGTCGTTATCGTAAATAGCTGTTATTCAAATAGTCTTGCCGAAATTTGTAATCGGTAGCGATGGGTTTTCCCTGCTAACTCCAATCCGTTTGCAAAACGGATTTTCTGAACTCCTGTTCAGAGCAAGTTATCTTTTGAGGTACTCGAAATGAATTTCGGCACCTCAAAAGCACTTGCCCTTGCAGGGGGCTGGAAACGGCTCCGAAGTCGCCCGTTTGTTTAAAATTAAAATGGATTTATTATGGAAGAGAAAGACAGAAAACAGATTAAAAAAACAGGAAGAAAGCCTAAGATCGATCCTGCGGTCAATCGGTATTCCATCAACCTGAATGCAGAAGACAATGCCAAGTTCCTTGCCCTCTTTGACCAATCGGGAATGAAAGTAATAGCTCATTTTATTACGGCTTGCATCTTTCAGAAGACAGTAAAGACCGTCAAAATCAATATGGATGCAGTAGAATACCACGCAGGATTGACCAAATTTTTCGGTCAGTTTCGGGGAATAGCCACTAATTATAATCAGATTGTAAAGCTGTTGAACTCTAATTTTTCGGATAAAAAGGCATCGGCATATCTCTACAAATTGGAAAAACAAACGGGAGAAATGAAAGAACTATTGCTAAAAGTTGTTAACCTGACCACAGAATTTGAAAAGAAATACCTGAAAAAAGACTAGAAAGATGATTGCAAAAATCGGAAAGGGAAGCAATATGTACGGTGCTATCCTGTACAATCAGCAGAAAGTGGACAAGGAAAATGGGGCGGTTTTGTTGCTGAACAAGATAGCCGATACAATGGACGGCAGGTATTCTGCTTCGTATTTTAATCAGTGTTTTGAACCTTACCTATCGGCAAATATCAAAACAGAAAAGACAGTGCGCCATATATCGCTGAACCCAGATCCTACGGATAAGGTCAGCGATGAACAGTTTGCCGAAATAGCTCGCGTTTATATGGAGCGTATGGGCTATGGCAATCAGCCCTATATTGTTTTCAAGCATACGGATATTGACCGATCACATATCCATATCGTTTCAACCTGCGTGGGTATAGACGGAAAGAAAATCCCCGATGATTACGACCACCCACGATCAATGGCAATCTGTCGGAATTTGGAGCAGAAATACAACCTCAAGCAAGCAACAGAAGTAGAACAAAAGCAGAACGATAAGATTTTCAAACCTGTAAATTATCAAACTGGCGATATCAAAAGCCAGATAGCTTCGGTTGTTAGACACCTGCCGAAATATTATAGATTCTCAACTATGGGAGGCTATAATGCATTACTGTCGCTGTTCAACATCACAGCGGAAGAAGTCAAAGGCGAGCGGGACGGTCAGACCGTAAACGGTCTGGTGTATGTGGCATTGGATGAAAACGGAAACAAGGTAAGCAATCCGTTCAAAGCGTCACTTTTCGGAAAAGATGCAGGGGTTGCAAAGCTTCAAAAACATTTTGAACAGTCCAAAGAGAAAATGAAAAGTAATTCGGTAAGGTCAGCATTGAGAAATGCGGTAGAGCTTGCCATACATACAACAGGCAACGAAATGGAGTTTAAAAAACAACTTGTAGAACAGGGTATTAATACAGTTGTAAGACGTAATAATGAGGAACGAATTTACGGAATGACCTTTATCGACCACGAAAGTCGAACCGTTTGGAACGGCTCACAACTAGACAGAAACTTGTCGGCAAACGTATTCAACGATTGGTGGAACAATGGAAACAAACCCGAATTGGAAACACAGGATAACCCTGTTCTTAAAACAAATACAATAGATAACCAACCAACGAAAGGCTTTTTTGAGTTTATCCCACAAGAGCATTCACAAAGTTCTGATTTGGGATTGTTCAGCCTGTTACCGGATGCACAGGGCGAGGGCTATGAGGAAGAACAGTTTGCTAACAGTATGAAGAAAAAGAAGAAAGGGAGAAGATTGTAACATATTATTTTGGCACTTCAAAAAACAGGAAATTATATTGCTATATCAAAACCATCAACACCTGATATCTTGTTAGTAAAATTCGTGGACAAAATACGTCCTATCAATTTTATTTACTTATATTTGGACAAAATACGTCCTAAATAGCGACAATGGAAAAAAGCATTACAACCATAGGTGAACGATTAAGAACATTGAGAGAGGAAGTTTCACTTTCTTTAAGGGAAGTGGCAAGCCATATCGGTATTGACACTTCTTTGCTTGGAAAAATTGAACGTAACGAACGACAACCAACAAAAGAGCAAATAAAGCACATTGCAAAGTTTTTTAAAATAGACGAAAAACTATTGATTAAAGAATTACTTAGCGACCAATTTGCATATAGAATAATGGAAGAGGAAGCCGATATTGATACGCTAAAAGTAGCAGAAGATAAAGTTGAATATTTTAAAGCCAACAAGAAAAAATGACTATTAAGAAACTCATAGAAAAATATTCGGCTGACAGAAAATATTACTTAACAAACAAGTATAACGAAACACTGCTTCGCAGTGATTTCTTAGACCCGTTTTTTGAATTATTGGGTTGGGATATAAAAAACAACGCAGGAAAATCAACGAATGAAAGAGAAGTGATTTTAGAAGAAGCATTAAAAGCCAATGCTTCCGAGCATTCTAAAAAACCAGACTATACATTTCGCTTGTTTTCAGAAAGAAAATTCTTTTTGGAAGCTAAAAAACCTTGCGTAGCAATTGAAACCAACAGCGACACAGCAAAGCAAGTAAGACGTTATGGGTTTACAGCCAAATTGAAAATTTCAGTTTTATCAAACTTTGAATACTTAGTTATTTATGACACTTCTGTAAAAGTTGATGAAGCCGACAGTTACAATAAAGCATTAATCAAGAAATACCACTACACAGAATACGAAAGTAAATTTGAAGAAATTAAAAAGCTATTGGGCAAAGACGCTGTTTATTCAGGGGCGTTTGATACGGAATGGCAAACGATTGAAAACAAGCTAAATCAGTATTCGATTGACACCCTTTTTCTACATCAATTTAATGATTGGAGAAAATTATTAGGAAGTGAAATTTACAAACACGACCCTAAAATAAAAGAGCAGGAATTAAACGATATTGTTCAAAGTTATTTGAACAGAATTTTATTTTTGCGTGTTTGCGAAGACAGAAACTTAGAGGATTATCAAACACTTTTGGCATTTGCCAACGCAAGTGATTTTAAAGCATTAATTAAAAAATTTGAACAAGCGGACAAACGCTACAATTCAGGATTGTTTGACCAATTACTGAAAGATAAAATTGTAGAAAATATCAGTTCTGCATTTTGGACGATTATAAAACAGTTGTATTATCCTGAAAGTCCTTACTCTTTCAGTGTGTTTTCATCGGATATTTTAGGAAGCATTTATGAAATTTTTCTTTCGGAAAAATTGACTGTTCAAAACGGAACAGTTGAATTGGTAAAGAAACCTGAAAATATTGATAGAGATATTGTAACTACGCCAACATTCATCATCAATGATATTTTGCGGAATACGGTTTTGCCAAAATGTAAGGACAAAACCGATAAAGAAATTCTAAAACTAAAATTCGCAGACATCGCTTGCGGTTCTGGTGCATTTTTATTGGAACTGTTTCAACTATTGAATGATATTCTAATTGACTATTATCTAAGTACCGACAAAACAAAACTTATTCAAACAAACATCAACACTTATAAACTTCCTTTTAAAATCAAAAGGGAACTCTTATTGAATTGCGTTTATGGAATAGATAAAGATTATAATGCGGTAGAAGCTTCAAAATTTGGTTTACTATTGAAACTTTTAGAGGATGAAAACACATCTTCAACCAACACAAGTAAACCAGTTTTACCTGATTTATCCAATAATATTTTCTTTGGTAATAGTTTACTAAATCCAACACAAGTTGAAAAGAAAAATCAAACTGAAATTAATCCGTTTGACTTTTCAAAACTTCGTTTTGATGTGATTATTGGTAATCCGCCTTATATGAAGTCGGAGGACATGAAAAATATCACACCGCTTGAATTACCGCTTTATAAAGCCAATTACACTTCGGCTTATAAACAATTTGATAAATACTTTTTGTTCCTCGAACAAGGAATGAATTTGTTGAATACTGATGGGATATTAGGTTACATCGTTCCAAGCAAGTTTACAAAAGTTGGTGCAGGCAAAAAATTAAGAGAAGAGCTTGCTACTAAAGGATACTTGCATTCAATAGTTTCTTTTGGTGCAAATCAGGTTTTTGCGGACAAAACAACTTACACTTGTTTACTCATATTAAACAAAACACCACAAAACACTTTTCAATACGCAGAAGTCAAAAGCCTGAAAAGTTGGAAAGTAAGAGAACCCGAAGCTGTAAAATACGCTTCAAAGAAAACGGAAGAATTAGACAATGAAGTTTGGGTTTTAGTTCCTCCTGAATTAACTAACGCTTATAACAAGATTGTTGCTCAAAGTTCCAAGCTTATTGATTTAGTTGGAAGCGAAAATATTTTTAATGGCATTCAAACAAGTGCGAATGATATTTACATCTTTATTCCAATTAAAGAAGATGTAAGGTATTATTATTTTTCTAAAAAAGGAGTTGATTTTAAGATCGAAAAGGTAATTACGAAGCCTTATTTTCAAACATCCTCAGGTGAAGACAATCTTAACACTTACAGAACTTTTAAGCCTAATGCAAGAGTTATTTATCCTTATCAAAACACAAAAAAAGGTATTGAAATAATTTCGCTTGTTGATATTCAGAAGAAATATCCGCTTGCTTTTGATTATTTACAAAAGCACAAAGCAATTCTTAACAATCCAAAAAGAGATATAAAGCCTGTACCTTTAACAAAAGACGAATGGCATAGGTTTGGAAGACAACAAGGGTTAAATATTTCAGACAAAAAAGAAAAGATATTACTTGGTGTTTTATCAAGTGGAGACAAATATGCGATTGATAATTACGGAACGCTGTTCACATCAGGTGGAACTGCGGGTTATTGTGCCATCACAATGCCCGACAAATTCGATTATTCTACTTACTACATTCAGGCAATCTTAAACTCAAAATATGTTGAGTGGTTTGTAATCCTAACTGGTGAAATTTTTAGAGGAAGTTATTTTGCAAGAGGAACAAAAGTCCTCAACAACTTACCTATTCGTAAAATTGATTTTGCTAACGTAAAAGAAAAAGCATTACACAATAAAATTGTTGAAGCACAAAAAGAACTTATCAGTATACAAGACAAAATAGACTTGAACGCAGGAAACAAAAGGACATTAACACCACTGTTAGGACAATTTTCAAGAGAAAAAACAAATTTAGAAAAGCTGTTAGCTAAATTATATGATTTAGGTTCTGATGATTTATTAATCCCTTTAATCAAAGATTTGTATGAAGCTAATTGAGAACGCAACAGCAGAAAAACTAAGAGGTGGATTTTACACGCCTGAACCAATCGCAGAATTTATTTTGCGTTGGGGAATTAATGGCAGTACTGACTTTGACATACTTGAACCAAGTTGCGGCGATGGTGTGTTTTTGGAGCAATTAAGGGATTTAAAAGCAAAATACAATTCAATTACAGCCATTGAATTTGACGAAGTAGAAGCTAAAAAAGCAGATAAAATTGAACTTGAAAACAAACAAGTAATCAATGACGATTTTCATACTTATTGTAACAACACAGAAAAGCGGTTTGATTTAGTTGTAGGCAATCCGCCCTATATCCGTTTTCAGTTTTTCGATAGAAATCAGCAAGCTGAGGCAGGAGATATTTTTATTAGAGCAGGTTTAAAATATTCCAAATTGACCAATGCTTGGGTTTCATTTGTGGTTGGTTCTTCCCTATTATTAAAAGATAATGGCGGAAAAATCGGTTCGTTTTACCAGCAGAGATTTTGCAGGTTTCCTTTGCTTTGCAACTGCGAAAATTCCTTGCACATTTTTACAATAAAATCAATATCATTTCTTTTGAAAAGTTAGTGTTTCCAGACATTCAACAGGAAGTCGTTTTATTGCTTTGTGAAAAGAACGGAACAAATGAACATAATATTGAACACCTTGAATTAAAAGATGCAAGCGAGCTAAAAACGCTTGACACTACTAAATTAAAAAGTCCGCAAAAGAAAATAGATTTTAAGTCGAACAAATGGACTTTCTACTTTTTAGAGCAAGAAGAAATTGACTTTTTAGAAAATATTGCCAAGAAAAGGAATATAGCAACGCTTGCAAAATACGCAAAAGTTGAAGTAGGTATTACAACAGGAGCAAACGATTTTTTCACTGTTCCACTCACAACCGTTGAAGAATATGAGCTTCAAAATTATGCTAAACCAATGGTCGGAAGAAGTGTACAAGTGAATAGCGTAATTTTCACAAAAGAAGATTGGGAGAAAAATAAGTTTTCAAAAGCCAAAGCACATTTGTTAGCATTTCCTGATAAAGAAAATTTAGACCAAAACAACGGATCTGTAAAATATATTGCTCACGGAGAAAGTTTGAATATTCATAAAGGTTATAAAACAAGCATCAGAAATGATTGGTTTGTTGTTCCATCTTTAAAAATTTCGGATGCTTTGTTTATCAGACGAAATAGCCTTTACCCAAGGTTAATCATTAACGAAGCAGAAGCCTATACAACTGACACAATGCACCGTGTTTTCGTAAAACCTAACACGGACATTAAGGCATTAACTGCAAGTTATTACAATTCACTTTCGTTAGCATTTGCAGAAGTTTCAGGACGAAGCCATGGAGGTGGCGTTTTGGAATTAATGCCAAACGAAGCAGAGAAAATATTACTTCCATATCACAAAGACAATGCAGAATTATTGTTGCAAATTGATGAATTAATTCGGAATAAAACAGATATAGAAGAAGTATTAAAAATCACTAATGAAATAATTTTAAAACAGCACTACGGATTGACCCAAAAAGAAATTGATTTGGCTGATAGCATTTGGAGGAAGTTATCAAAACGTAGATTAAATAGAGGTAAATAAAATATGGACACTGACGCATTGCTTAAACAGCTTCAAGATTGGACAAATCGAGTTCCTTTAATTGTATTGGGGAGCGGAGCATCCGTTCCATTTAAGCTTCCCTCTATGTGGACACTAGGTGAACATATTAAAAATTCAATTGCTTTTACAAATTCTGACGACCAAGAGCAATTTGAAAAATTCAAAACATCTTTTGATGCTAATGGAGATTTAGAAGTAACCCTTTCTGAGTTACAATTAAGAGATAATGTGTTGAATGAAATAGTTTGTAAAACTTGGGAATTGGTTAATAAATCGGATTTTGAAGCTTATGAACAATTTTTAGAAACAACTGAAAATTTTCCATTGGCTAAATTGACAGAACATTTACTTTCAACCGCTAGTAAAAAACTATCAATTGTTACAACCAATTACGACAGATTAGCTGAATATGCGGCAAGCTTTGCAAAAGCAATAATATGTACAGGATATGCACAGAATTATATTGGACATTTTTCAAATGCCATTCATCAAAATCCCTTATCGTCTATAAAAGGTTATAATGGTCAAGTAAATATTTGGAAAGTTCATGGTTCTTTAGATTGGTTTAAAACAAAGAATGATGAAAATATACAACTTCCATTAAGACATTCTGTCCCTTGCAATAACAAGCCTTCTATTGTAACGCCAGGTCTTAGCAAATATTTTGAAACACATAACGAGCCATATCGAACAATTTTCGCTCAAGCTGACAATGAAATAGAAACCGCAAATGGGTTTTTATGTATTGGTTATGGTTTTAATGATATTCATGTACAACCGAAACTGATTGAACAAATAAAATCTAAACCAATTATTGTTCTAACAAAAGAATTGACACCTAAAACAAAACAAGCAATTCTTACAGGTAATTGCAAACAATATATTTTAATGGAAGAAATAAATGGAACTGACACCAAAGTATATTCTTCAAGTTTTGGCGAACATATAATCCCTAACGTTAATTATTGGTCATTAGGCGAATATTTAAAATTAATCATCTCATAAATCTCAACAATGGCAATATTTAAATTTGAAGAAACAGCATCAATCGGCACAGTATTTAGCGTAGATACATCTACAATCATCGTTAAAGTAGAAGAACTTGAAAAATTGAGAAAACTTCAGGTAAATCATTTGGTTGCAGTAAAAAGTTCAAAGGCAGGACAGCATTTGATTGGAATTATTAATAGGATTACTAGAAAAGTTTCGGACGACAACAATTCCGTAAGTGAAGATTTGGGACTTGGTGGTTTTCTACTTACAGAAAATATTATACGAGTAAATTTGATAGGAACCATGATTGATAAACATGGAGAATTTGAAAATGTGTTCAAAAGAACACTCGATACAGTTCCTGAAATTGAAGCACCTTGTTTTCCTATTGATGGTGAAAATATTACTAAGTTTATGCAAACGATTTCGACACAATCAAATTATGAAATTCCGTTATCAATCGGTAAATACTCTATTGATGAAAATGCAGAAGCATTTTTGGATGGGGATAAACTTTTTCAAAGGCATGCGGTAATTGTTGGTAGCACAGGTTCAGGTAAATCTTGGTGTGTAGCAAAACTGGTTGAGCAGATTGCAAAACTTCCTATGGCAAATTGTATTCTTTTTGATATTCACGGAGAATATAGTGGTACAGATTTCAAAGCGGATGGAATACAACATTTTAGAATTGCAAATCCTTCGGATTTAGGTAAAACAGGCAATCTTGAAAACAATGCTTTAATGTTACCTTATTGGTTATTAACCTATGAGGAAATGTTGGCAATGTTGCTTGATAGAAGTGATAGTAATGCACCAAATCAAGCAATGGTCTTTTCAAGAACCGTTTTTAATGAAAAAATAAACTTTTTAAATTCAATCGGAGATACAATTTTTAAAGATAGTATCACAATAGATAGCCCAATTCCTTATTCATTAGATGCAGTTCTAACTGAATTAAAAAGATTAGATAATGAACAGGTTGCAGGCTCAACATCAGCAGGAAAAGCTGGTGATTTTAAAGGGAAATTATCTAGATTTATTCAAAGATTAGAAGCTAAAAGTCAAGACAAACGTTTAGGATTTATGTTTCAAATATCCGAAGATGAACTACACATTGATTGGATGAACAAACTTTGTAATGCTTTAATGCAAGGTTCCACTACAAATTCAAAAAATGCAGGTGTAAAAGTTATTGATTTTTCAGAAGTTCCTTCGGATGTTTTACCTCTTGTAATCGGACTAGTCGCAAGAATTGTATTTACAGTTCAACAATGGACTGCAACAGATAAAAGGCATCCAATTTGTCTTTTATGCGATGAAGCTCATCTTTATATTCCAGAAAGAACAAATCAAGATGCAGCAGCAGAGCTAGGTTTGAAAAATTTTGAACGTATAGCAAAAGAAGGACGAAAATACGGTGTTAGTCTTACTGTTATTAGTCAAAGACCTGCCGAGGTAAATAGAACAGTTTTAAGTCAGTGTAATAATTTTATTTCATTACGGCTTTCAAATGCAGAAGACCAAGCAGTTATCAAAAAACTTCTACCTGATAATTTAGCAGGACTTACAGATGTATTGCCAATTTTGGACATTGGTGAAGCGTTAATTGTTGGAGATGCCTCACTTCTTCCAACAAGAGTAATTATTGACAAACCAACAATAAAACCTCAAAGTGCTACAGTACAGTTTTGGAAAGAATGGAGTAATAAAGATGCGCTACAAGACATTCCAACAGCAGTTGCAGGATTAAGAAAACAATCTAAATCATGATAATTCCAAATTTGCAAGTGACTGAAAAACAAGATAAATAGCAAAGCCTACAAGCGAGCGTACTTGTTGTCAACCGATCGAGAAAAAAAATATTAAATAAGGATAGACTAAATATCAGATTGAGTAAAATTAGTGCTATATGAATGATTTTCTTTCTCTCTTTAGAGGACGTAAAGATGTTTTTGCTGTTCGTTGGGAAAAAGCGAGCAAGTCGGGATATATGCCGTCCTATCAGTATGACCCATATCACTATCGTTCGCATAAAATGAATGGCGGAACTTTTGCAAACTATCCACACAAAACCTATTTACCACTTACAGATTATGAAATTCAAAAGCATTTAAACGGTATTCAGCAAATTGGGGTTTATCCCTTGTTGCAAGATAATACTTCTTGGTTTTTAGTTGCTGATTTTGACAAACAAAATTGGAAAGAGGAAGCCGTAGCTTTCTTAAACAGCTGTAAAGAGAGAAGTATTCCTGCTTATTTGGAGCGTTCTCGTTCGGGAAATGGCGGACACGTTTGGATATTTTTTGACAAACCTTATCCTGCAATCCGAAGTAGAAAAGTTTTTATTTCGATTTTAGAACAATCGGGAGCTTTTTCAATGTTTGATAAAAGTTCGAGTTTTGACCGTTTGTTTCCCAATCAGGATTTTCTTTCAGGAAAAGGTTTGGGAAATCTAATAGCTTTACCTTTTTTCAAACTTGCAATGGAAAATGGGAATAGCTGTTTTGTCAATCCTGAAACATTTGAACCATATTCCGATCAATGGCAATTTTTGAATGAAATAAAAAGAATTTCGATTGAAGTATTGGACAAATTTTTTCAAGAAATTTCAACAACACAAAATCGACCAATTAACGTTGCATCCTGCGGAAGTCCTAAAAGCCAGAACGGAAAACTATCCATTACACTTCAACAAAATATCCGTATTCAAAGAGATGGATTAAGTACACCGTTAATCAATTTTCTGAAAGAAGAATTGAATTTTGCCAATTCTGAGTTTATCATTAAGAAGAAAATGGGTAAAAAAACTTTTGGAACTGAACGCTTTTTCAAA
>NCDW01000288.1:2598-4973 GCA_002280395.1 Flavobacteriales bacterium 32-35-8 | reverse complement strand
GACCAACAAAAGCCTCATGATAGGCGGGACATTGGCGCGGGTCGCCGCCACAACCGACGCCTGCAGGGTTGATCGGCCTGTCGCGATGCACGTCTGCACCCTCTTTTTTATTGAAAAAAATGAACATTGTTTAGATAAAAATTAGTTACTTTTAGTATATGCAAGACAAGCTTAAAGTAGCCATAATACAATCTAATTTGGTTTGGGAAGACCCTAAAGAAAATCGTAAAAATTTCTCTGAGAAAATAGAAAGCATCCACGAGGAAATAAACATTATTGCACTTCCTGAAATGTTTACTACGGGATTCACAATGAATGCTCCTTTAGTAGCAGAAACTATGAATGGCAAAACAGTTGCTTGGATGCAAAAAATAGCATCCGAAACCAATGCGGCCATTATAGGAAGTTTAATTATTTCTGAAAACAATAAATTTTATAACCGATTACTTTTTGTTGAACCTTCTGGAGCCATAACGTATTACGATAAGCGCCATACGTTTACGCTTGCGGGCGAAGATAAAATATATACTTCTGGCACAGAAAAAATTATTATAGATTATAAAGGTTGGAAAATTTGTCCATTAATTTGTTACGATTTGCGTTTCCCGGTTTGGTCAAGAAATACTGAGAATTATGATGTTTTAATGTATGTTGCCAATTGGCCGAAACCTAGAATATTAGCTTGGGATACCTTGTTGAAAGCACGTGCCATTGAAAATATGAGTTATTGTATTGGTGTGAATAGAGTTGGAGAGGACAAAGACCAAAACGAACATTGCGGACATTCGGCAGTATATGATGTGTTAGGAAACAACATCACGCCCATAAAACCCAATAAGGAACATATTGAAATAGTCACTTTAGATAAAAACCACATCGGTTTTTACAGAAACAAACTTAGATTTTTGAATGATAGGGATGTGTTTACGGTTTGATTAGTTCAATAGGATGTACTTCTTCCCAATCTGCCCTAACAGGGTTATTAATTTCAAAATAACTTGAATTTTCAGGCTGGATTTTTTTGAGATAATTTCCAGTATCGTATTTTCCATTCCCATTAGCGTCATAAATAACCCTGATACTATATTTGCCTGGTACTAAATTCAAGAAATCTAAATCTTCTTGTCTTGTAGAATATTTTTCGTATTTAACCTCGTCTTTTCCAGCAATTAATTGAACAATAATGGGATAGGTGGCATTTATTGGTTGCAATCTCCAAGAGCCAAAAGTATTCTTTTTTGGAGTCATTAATTTGTAATTTAATGAGTCGTTTGTATTTCCAAAAATATCTGTAAAAGTTTCAGGGAGCACACTTATATTATAAGTATTATCTTCTATTTTTTTAAAATTTAATGATAATGCGTTTGTTATGGTGTCAAATGTTGAAGTAAAAGTAACTTGGGTAGAATCTTTATCTGTGATGGCAATTTTAGAAATGTCAAAAGATTTAAAAGGTGTCGTGCCAGAAATTTGAAAATCCTGATTGTATCCAATACCACCACGGGGGTTTGTATTAATGACCAATGTATCTCTTTTATTATTTTTTAACCGTACAACATAATCTTGGTTGAAATCATCCTTAGAGACATTAAAAACCAAGGAATCCAATTCTAATTTTGGTTGATACCAGTAATATAACGTATCGGTTTCAACATCTTTAGTAACTCTGGATGTGAAACCTTCAGGGACATCAGATTTCAAGGTGATTTGCATGCCTTTATAATCACCTTCATAACCAAAGGCAATTTTTTCACCAGCAACCAATTGTGGCCTCGTCGCATTAAAGTTAATAGCCTCCTTGAAAAGTTTTAACGTATAAAGCGAATCTGTTGGTACATTTATAAAGTCTTTATGAAAAGCAATTTTGTCGGTTTTTTGCTGAAATTTGTTATCATTATTCTCATCCTTCAAGGCAACCAACATGTATTTTCCAGCTTTCACGTTATCGATAGAAAATGTAGTAACACTATCTAAAGTATTGGTAATGTATTTGGGCGGGTTTTTGTAAATTATGGAATCCGTAAATGTAGAATCTACTTCATACAACATGACTGATACAAACGTATCTGGAGCTAGTTTTTCAGCATCCAATATAGAGCCTTTAACCGAAAGGGAATCTATATAATCGCCCGTAGAAAACACATATTTGTAATATGGGTAAGGATTGCCTTCGTTATTATCCGTGATGCTGTTTCCAAAATTAAAGGCATAAGTGGTGTTGGGTTGAAGCGTGTCATAAATCTTTATGCTAATATATTTACTGGCATTTCCCAAAGGCACGATATCTGGTTGATTGTTCATTGGTGGGGAAATGATAAGCTGCTTTTGAATATCCTTTATTTTGATATATTCATTAAAATAAATTTTAATGTCTT